>JBOHCW010000687.1:0-8571 GCA_050725375.1 Actinocrinis sp.
CCTCCGACGAGCCGGAGGGCCGCCGGCTGCTGTCCGCCGCCGGACAGGACGGGCTGCGGCTGCCGCTCGTGGTCACGCCCGACGGCACGCCGCTGGTCGAGCCCGAGGACGCGGAGCTGGCCGCGCACGTGGGCCTGGCGACGACCCCGGCGTCCGAGTTCTACGACCTGGTCGTGATCGGCGGCGGGCCGGCCGGACTCGGCGCGGCCGTGTACGGCGCGTCCGAGGGACTGCGCACCGTCCTGGTCGAGCGCTCGGCCACCGGCGGACAAGCCGGGCAGAGCTCGCGGATCGAGAACTACCTCGGCTTCCCGGACGGGGTCTCCGGCGCGCAGCTGACCGACCGGGCCCGCCGCCAGGCCTCGAAGTTCGGCGCCGAGATCCTGACCGCCCGCGAGGTCACCGGGCTGGAAGTGGACGGTTCGGCGCGCACCGTGCGCTTCTCCGACGGCTCGGCGATCGCGGCGCACTGCGTCATCCTCGCCACCGGGGTCTCGTATCGGCAGCTCGACGCGCCCGGCTGCGGCGACCTGACCGGCTGCGGCGTCTACTACGGTTCGGCGCTGACCGAGGCCCAGGGGTGCCAGGGCCAGGACGTGTACGTCGTCGGCGGCGCGAACTCCGCAGGGCAGGCCGCGATGCACCTGTCGCGCACCGCGAAGTCCGTCACGCTGCTGATCCGCGGCTCCTCGCTGGCCGCGTCGATGTCCTACTACCTGATCCAGCAGATCGAGAGCACGCCGAACATCACGGTGCGCACCGGCACGGTCGTCGACGCCGCGCACGGCGAGGACCACCTCGAACAGCTGACGCTGCGCGACGTGGGCAGCGGTCACGCGGAGATGGTCGACACGCAGTGGATGTTCGTGTTCATCGGCGCCGCGCCGCTGACCGACTGGCTGGCCGGCACCGTGGTGCGCGACGCGCGCGGGTTCATCAAGGCCGGACCCGACCTGGTCGTGCCCGACCCGGCCGCCCACGACCCGGCCGCCGCGCGCCCCGCGCCGGACTGGGACCTGGACCGGCCGCCGTACCACCTGGAGACCAGCGTGCCCGGCGTGTTCGTCGCCGGGGACGCACGCGCCGAGTCGGCCAAACGGGTCGCCTCGGCGGTCGGAGAAGGAGCGATGGCCGTGATGCTCGTGCACAGATACCTGGAGCAGTCGTGAGCGCCGGGCGGCCGATGCCGTGCGACGCGGCCGAACTGGGCCGGCTGTTCCTGTTCGAGAGGCTCGACGAGCAGCAGCTCGCCCGGCTGTGCGCCGACGGCCGGGTCGAGATGTTCGAACCCGGACAGGTCTACGGCGAGGGCGACCCCGCCACCTGCTTCTACGTGCTCCTGGAAGGCACGGTCGTCCTGCTGCGGCGGGTCGGTACGGACGACGTCGAGATCAACCGCACGTCGAGTAAGGGGGTTTACGCCGGAGCGTTCCAGGCGTACCTCGGCGACCGGTACCCCCAGGTGTACAACAGCACCCTGCGAGTCACCGAGCCCTCGCGCTTCTTCGTGCTGCCGGCCGAGAGCTTCGCCGAGGCGATGCGGGACTGGTTCCCGATGGCCGTGCACCTGCTGGAGGGGCTGTTCTTCGGCAACAAGAACACCCAGGAGGCCATCGGCCAGCGCGAACGGCTGCTCGCGCTCGGCTCGCTGTCCGCGGGCCTGACCCACGAGCTCAACAACCCGGCCGCCGCGGCCGTGCGGGCCACCTCCGACCTGCGCGCCCGCGTCGCCGGGATGCGCAGCAAGCTGCGGATGATCGCGTCCGGCCCGTACACCCGCGAGATGCTCGAAACGCTGATGGAGGTGCAGGAGCGCGCCACCGAACAGGTCTCCAAGGCCGTCGCGCTCAGCCCCCTGGAGGCCGCCGACCGCGAGGACGAGCTGGCCGACTGGTTCGACGGGCACGGCGTGGCCGGCGGCTGGCAGCTGGCGCCGACCTTCGTGCAGGCCGGCCTGGACGTGCAGTGGCTCGACCAGGTCGCGGCCACGGTCGACCCGGCGATCCTCGAGGCGGCGGTGCGCTGGCTCAACTACACGGTCGAGACCGAGCTGCTGATGAACGAGATCACCGACTCGACCGCCCGCATCTCGCACCTGGTCGGCGCGGCGAAGCAGTACTCGCAGTTGGACCGGGCCCCGTATCAGGTCACCGACGTGCACGAACTGCTGGACAGCACGCTGCTGATGCTCTCCGGCAAGTTCCGCGACGGGGTCAAGGTGGTCAAGGACTACGACCGCTCCCTTCCGCGCATCCCCGGCTACCCCGGCGAGTTGAACCAGGTCTGGACCAACCTGATCGACAACGCCGTCTCCGCGATGAAGTCCGCGGCCGCGCCGCCGCAGGACGGGCAGCCCGCCGAGCCGGGCGCCGTCGGCACGCTGACGGTGCGTACCGCGCGGGACCACGACCGCCTGCTGGTCGAGTTCCGCGACACCGGGCCCGGCGTTCCGGCCGAGATCCGCGGCCGCATCTTCGACCCCTTCTTCACCACCAAGCCGGTCGGCGAGGGCACCGGGCTCGGCCTGGACATCTCCTGGCGCATCGTGGTCAACAAGCACGGCGGCGACCTGCGGATCGCGGCCGGGTCGGTGCCCGGCGACACCCGCTTCCAGGTGCGCCTGCCGTTCGCCGCCGAGGAACAGGAGCAGTCATGAGCATCCAGGCCGGCATCGACCCCGCCGTCCCGCCCAGCGGCGCGGGCTGCGCCGAGTGCGACGCGGCCGGCGGCTGGTGGTTCCACCTGCGCCGCTGCGCTCAGTGCGGCCACGTCGGCTGCTGCGACGACTCGCCGTCCAAGCACGCCACCGCGCACTCCAAGGCCACCGGGCACCCGATCATCCGCAGCTTCGAGCCCGGCGAGGTGTGGTTCTGGAACTACGACACGTCCGAGTTCTACGAATCAGGCCCCGAACTGGCCGCGCCGGACAGCCACCCCGCGGACCAGCCGGCCCCGGGACCGGCCGGGCGGGTGCCGGAGAACTGGACCGAGACGCTGCGGCGGTAGGCGACAGCGCGTTTGATGTGCCCTGACTTTGGCGGGCCTTGACATCTCGATTGGACTAGACCACTCTCGGCAGAGTATGCGATGCGCCGGCGAGGCATCGAGTACGCGGATCACAGTCCCCCCGCGACGCTCCACGCGTTTGGCGGGTCCGGCGCAGCACTGCCATGCGGAAAAAGCCTCACCTGCATTGCGGCAAAGGCCGCCGACGGTTCTGTGGTCGTGCACCTCCATCAGGGCTCGATACCGCACGCCATGTAGCGAGGGACTCTCCGGATGAAACCGACAAGGAATTCACTGATTCACACCGCTCGGCGCCGCGCCGTGGCGGTGCTCGCCGCCGCCGTGCTGCTGGCCGGCTTCGGGGTGAGCGCCGCGAGCGTCGCCCGCGCCGCCACGGGCACCGGCCCGATCATCGGCTATCAGGGAATGTGCCTGGACGATCGCAGCGCCAGCACCACGCTGTTCAACCCGATCCAGGTCTACACGTGCAACGGCACCAACGCCCAGCAGTGGACGGTGGAGTCGAACGGCACCCTGCACGTGCTCGGGATGTGCCTGGATGTGGCCGGGGCCGGTACCGCCAACGGCACGCTGGTGGACCTTTACTCCTGCAACGGGACCGTCGCCCAGGTCTGGCAGCCCCAGTCGAACGGGGCGCTGGTCAACCCGAACTCCGGCAAGTGCCTCGACGACACCGGGTGGGGCGGCTCGGGCACCCAGGTCGAGATCTGGGACTGTACCGCGGGCGCCAACCAGTCCTGGACCCTGCCCGGCGGCGGTGGTGGTACTGGCGGGTTCGTGGTCAGTCAGGCGCAGTTCGATCAGATGTTCCCGAGTCGCAACTCGTTCTACACCTACTCCGGTCTGGTCACGGCGCTGAGTTCCTACCCGGGTTTCGCCACGACCGGCAGTGCGACGGTGCAGAGGCAGGAGGCGGCGGCGTTCCTGGCCAACGTCGACCATGAGACCGGTGGCCTGGTCTACATCAACGAGATCGATCAGTCCGGCAACTACTGCGCCTCCGAGTCCTATGGCTGCCCGGCCGGCACGTACGCCTACTACGGCCGCGGCCCGATGCAGATCTCCTGGAACTTCAACTACCAGGCCGCCGGCGCGGCCATCGGCCAGGACCTGCTGGACAACCCCAACCTGGTCTCGACCAACGCGGCGATCTCCTGGGAGAGCGCCCTGTGGTACTGGATGACCCAGAACGGCGGCAATTCCATGACCTCCCACACCGCCATGGTCAACAGTGCCGGCTTCGGCGACACCATCCGCGCCGTCAACAGCATCGAATGCAACGGCGGCAACACCGCCGAAATGCAGGACCGCGTCAACGACTACCAGTCCTTCACCTCGATCCTCGGCGTCTCCCCAGGCGGCAACCTCACCTGCTGACGCGGTGACGCGCTCCTGCGGGTGGCCGCGCAGGTAGTGACTCAGGATCGTGATGCCACGAACTGAGACAAGCACGCGGCTCTGTCAATACACGGTGACGGCCGACGTCGGCACGAGGTCAGCCGACGTCGGCCGCGTACTGCCAGAAGGCCCGCATCCACGCGGGCGGGACCGGACTGTCCGCCGCCACCTGGGCCAGCAGGATCGCCACCTGGCCGGTGGACGGGACGATGTGCGCCGACGTCCCGGTGCCGCCCACCCAGCCGTACCGCCCCGGCACGTTCCACGGGTCGAGGGCCGCGATGTCGACCGATCCGCCGAACCCCCAGCCCTGGCCCTCCAGGAACAGGCCGCCGATCTCGCGCTGGGCCTCGGTGGTGTGGTCGCTGGTCATCAGCCGCACCGAGTCGGGCGACAGCAGCGGGCGGCCGTCCGCGGTGGCGCCCCCGGCCAGGAGCATCCGGGCGAACGCCAGCCAGTCGTCGACGGTCCCGGCCAGCCCGCCGGAGCCCGACGGGAACGGCGGCGGCGTGCTCCACTGCCCGTGCGGCCCGTCGGCCAACTCAAGCGCGCCGTCCGGGCCGAGCCGGTAGTAGCTGGTGAACCGGCCGAGCTTGTCGGCCGGCACCACGAATCCGGTATCGACCATGCCCAGTGGCGCGAACACCCGCTCGGCCAGGAATTCGGGCAGCGAGCGGCCCGAGACCCTGGCGATCAGTACGCCCTGCAGGGCGGAGCAGGTGTCGTACAACCACGCCTCGCCCGGCTGGTACAGCAGCGGAATGCGGGAAAGTTCGGCCGTCCACGCGTCCGGCGGCAGAAAACGCTGCGGCTCGCGGCCGTCCTTCTGCACCGAGAACAGCAGCTGGACCGCCGGCAGCGTGAAGTCCGACGCGAAGCCGTAGCCCGCGCGCGAGGTGAGCAGATCGAACACCGTGATCGGCCGCTGCGCCGCGACCACGTCGTCGACCGCGCTGGCCGGCGTGCGCACGACGGTCGGCTTCGACAGCTCCGGCAGCCACCGGTCGACCGGGTCGTCGAGCGCGATCCGCCCGTCCTCGACCAGCATCATCACCGCCGCGGCCGTGACGGGCTTGGTGATCGAGGCGATCCGGAAGATCGCGTCCCTGCTCATCGCGGCGCCGCCGACCGCCAGCGACCCGACCGCCGCGACCTCGACTCGATCGCCGTGAGCCACCAGGCCCACGGCTCCCGGCACCGAACCGTCGCCGACGTACTTGCTGAGCGTGTCACGAAGATCGGCCATCGGACATCCTTCCGTCGGTTCGCACTCGAAAGTAGACCACCACGGCGTCCGAGGGAGCGCAAACGACGCGGCCCGGCCGGTCTGGCGCGGTCCTCGCCGCGCCGCCCGGTACTCACGGCCCTACGTATCCCCGCACGTCAGCGCCCGGCACGCTCTGCATGCAGCGTGTGCCGGGCGCCGACTGTTGTGGAGCTGTGGAGCTACCGTGCCGCCCCGCCCTAGCGCTGTCCGTCGTGTACGGCCGTCAGGCTGGCAGAGCCGGTGCTTACTGGTACCAGGTGTACACGCCGTAGTTCACGGTGGAACTGCCGCTCGGGCAGTAGCCGTACGACCCGCGGCGGTCACCGGCCCAGTGCACCACGCCGTAGTACTCGCCGCCGTTGGTGCAGTCCACGAACCCCTGGTAGACCCAGTCAGGCCCGTTTCCGTCGCACCAGCCGCCGCCCCAGTTCGAGCCGTGCGAGCCGTAGCAGGTGCCCAGCCAGCCCGCGTCCGGACGCACCGTGCCAGCGGGCGTCAGGGCCCTGACGGTGCCCTGGTGCGCGGTCGCCGTGGTCGCCGCCGAGGCGGGCGCGGCGGCCAGCGCGACCGCCGCGATCCCGGCGGCCGCGGCCACACCGAGCGCACTCCTGCGCAGATGGATCATGGTATTTCCTCCCGTTGCGGTTCCTCGTGAAAGCGCGCCGGACCTCCCGTTCTCGTACCGGCGTCGCGGGATTGATCCTCGCTCGCGCCGCGGCCGCTGTCTTGAATGAATGCGCACTCGTATTCACCCGCGTCGCCCAGCACCCGATGTTCCTGGACGAAACGGGCCGGCGGGCTGCCGACCATCGCGGTGAACTCCCGGGTCAAGTGCGCCTGGTCGCAGTATCCGCATTCGACCGCGACGTCACCTACGGCCAGCCCGCGCGCGAGCAGCCCGACGGCCCGGCGCAGGCGCACTACCCGGGCGACGGCCTTGGGCGAGGCCCCGACCTGCTCGCCGAAACGCCGCTCAAGGAGGCGTTGGCTGCACCCGCATATGGTCGCGAGCGCCTGAACGCTGATACGCCCGCCGCTGTGGCGCAGCGTCTCCAGAGCCTTCACCACGACGGGCGCGGCAGCCTGCCCGTGTATGCAGCGGCGGCTGAGTTCGGCGCCGGCGATGGCGAAGCGCTGTTCCCAGCCAGTGGCGTGGTCCAAGCGCGCGACGACTGCCCGCAACGCGGCGCCGCCGGGTGCCGCAAGGTCCGCCGCGACCCCGCCGAGATCGTTGCGCGGCACACCGAACACCCGGAACGCCGCCCAAGGCGCGAGCAGGATTTGCAAGCACATCAGCTCCCGGTCGGCCGACGCCAATGCCGCCCGAGTTCGCGCGCCGAAGGCGACCGCCGTCGACCCCGTCCACAAAGGCGGGTCGACCGTGGCGTCGGCAACCCGCACCGCGACCCCGTTCACACTGATCATCACTCGCACCGCCAGGCCCGGCAGTACGACCAAGCGCTGCGGCGGCCCATCGCAGAGCCGGTACCCGCACATCCCGACGACGCCCGCCTGCCGCAGCCGTAGCGGTACGTCGTTGCTTTCGTCCAGAATCCCGTGCGACGCACGCGCACCCCACGATCCCACCATCGCGTCGACCCCCGTCGACATCAAGCCGGGAGGTGTTACAGAACCCTGTGTTAAAGAACCCTGTGTCCCCCGACTGGCCCCTGTACGCGCCGAGCCTGGCACACACCCGCCCACTGCGGCGGGTTATGTCATGATCACCGATCGCGACCACGGGGCGCCTGTAGAACTCAGGAGTATGTAACACTGGGCGTGCGAAGTCCTCGGTATGGGCAGATCTTGGTCGATCAACCAACTGACAGGGCTTCGTTGCCACTTGAGGGTGCGTCACAGGCAAGGTCGGCGGAAGTCCGCACGCCATTCCTTCACCGTCACGACGGCTCGCCGAGAATGGTTCATCGGACCCGGATCCGTCAGCTGAGACCCTATCCGCACCCGCTCGTGGTCGTGTCGCGCCGCGGGGAAACGGCCGGGGCGGACCATCAGCCTATTGAGGGCGTTCATAGGGGGTAGGAAGGATGGACGGCGATTCAACCGAAGCAATCGCGCAAGCCGGGGCGCCTGACGGGGACCAGGCGCTGCGGAGCGGGGCGGAGGCAGATTCCAGCCGCGTCGATCTACTGACGGGCCGGGAGTTCCAGGTGTTCGTCCTGTTGGGGAAGGGCATGTCGAATCGGCGCATCAGCTCCGAGCTCGGTGTCAGTGAAGCGACAGTCCGCGTACATGTGCACCACGTCATGGCGAAGCTGCGCGTCGAGTCTCGCCTCCAGGCCGGCCTCGTCGCATCGCGGCGGGCTCAGGCTCCCACGAGGGGTCACAGGTAAGCGTGCACGCTCTATATCGGGGCTAAACATTCCTCGTATATGCACGGACACAAGCGAACCGCGATACTTGCCGAGGGGAAGCCGCGAACGGGAACGCGGCAATATCTCTCACAGCGCGCAGCGGCAAAGTCACGTCTGCGGCTGCCACCCGTGGAAAACAAGACGCGGCTTGCCTGCCCGCTCGTCTCAGGAGCGTGCACGAACCCTGTCTTAGTTTTGACAGGTCTCAACGGGAGGATCAGATTATCTTGCGTAGATTCAACATGCGTGTCGCAGCGGCGCTGGTCGTCGCCTGCGTGGCCACGTTGGGGATGACGGGGGCCGCAAGCGCTTCAACGGCGCCGGCGTCGGCGCCCGCGGCCGCTCAGCCGGCACACACGGGCGCTCCGATCATGAGCGGCCACGGCGACGGCACGTTCACGGTGCACCGCGCGATCCCCGGCGCCGCGGCGAAGGTGGAGAGTGAGCTGGCCGGCGGCCAGATCACAAAGCAGGAGGCCGACGGCATCCCGGTGAGCACGACGTACG
>JBOHCW010000688.1:0-4882 GCA_050725375.1 Actinocrinis sp.
GACGTTCGCAGCCGAGGCCGTGACCGTCCGGGCGCAGATCAAGGACGCCGTCACGCCACGGTCCGCGTTGCTGGTACTGGCCACGTTAGGCCTCGGAATCGGCTTCATCCTGTCCTACGTCGGCGGGCTGCATCATCCGACACCGCGCGACCTCCCGTTCGACATCGTCGCACCCGCGCAGATCCAGGCGCAGACGGTCAGCGGCCTGTCCCGGCTGCCTGGACATCCGCTCACGCCGCGCCTGGTCACCGACGCGCCGACCGCTCGCGCGCGCGTCGCGGACCGCACGAGCACCGGCGCGCTCGTCCTTGATCCGAGCGGCACCACCGACACGCTGTACGTGGCCTCCGCCGCCGGGCCGTCCATCTCCAACGCGCTCACCACGATCATCCGTTCGGCCGAGGCGCGGCAGCAGCGAACCGTCGAGGTGCGTGACCTCGTCCCGGTCGCCGCGCAGGACAGCGGCGGGCTCGGCTCGTTCTACCTGGCGGTCGGCTGGACCGTCGCCGGGTACCTCATCGCCTCGATCCTGGGCGTCAGCGCGGGACAGCGTTCGAACAGACTGGGCCCGGCCACACTGGCCCGCGCCGTCATCCGGCTGATCGCGCTCGGCCTCTGCGCGATCGTGGCGGGCATCGTCGGCGCCTGGCTGGTCCAACACGTCCTCGGCGCCGCGCCCGGCCCGTTCTGGCCGCTCGCCGGGGTCGGCGCGCTCGTGGTCTTCGGCGCCGGAGCGGTGACGACGGCGCTGCAGACCGCGTTCGGCGTCGCCGGAATCGGGCTGGCCGTGCTGCTGTTCGTCATCCTCGGCAACCCGTCCGCCGGCGGCGCGTACGCCCGCGCGCTGCTGCCGCCGTTCTGGCGCGCGATCGGCGCGTTCTTCCCGCCGGGCGCGGGCACGGACGCGGCCCGCTCGATCAGCTACTTCAACGGCGCGCGCACCGCCGAACCGCTGTTCATCCTCGCCTGCTATGCGGTCGTCGGCCTGCTCGCCACACTCGCGCTCGTCGTCGTCTTACGTCCCAGGTCCACCTGACGCACCGTCACGCGGCAGAGGCCGAGGCGATCGATTAAGCAGGTTCCTTAGGCGCTCGTCTGAGCGTCGTCGACCTCATCGACGTCGTCCGTCTCGTCGATGTCGGCCTCCTCGACCTCTTCGCGCGGGACGCCGAGCAGGAACAGGATCGTGTCGAGGAACGGCACGTTGACCGCCGTGTCCGCCGCCGCGCGCACCATCGGCTTCGCGTTGAACGCCACGCCGAGACCCGCCGCCGCGAGCATGTCCAGGTCGTTCGCGCCGTCGCCGATCGCCACCGTCTCGGACAGCGGCACCTCGGCCGTGCGCGCGAACCGGACCAGCGCCGCCGCCTTGCCGGGCCGGTCTATCACCTGGCCGAGCACCCGGCCGGTCAGCCGTCCGCCGGCCACCTCCAGGGTGTTCGCCGCCGCGAAGTCGAGGTTGAGTTCGGCAGCCAGAGCATCCGTGACCTGCGTGAATCCGCCGGACACGATGCCGACCTGGTAACCGAGCCGCTTGAGCGTGCGAACCAGGGTCTTGGCACCAGGGGTGTACCGCACCTCGGCGCGCACGGTGTCGAACACCGACACGGGCAGGTCCTTGAGCAGTGCGACGCGCGCGTGCAGCGACCCGGCGAAGTCCAGCTCGCCGCGCATCGCCGCCGCCGTCACCCGCTCGACCTCCTCCAGGCAGCCCGCGTGCTTGGCCAGCAGCTCGATGACCTCGTCCTGGATCAGTGTCGAGTCGACGTCCATGACCACCAGGTGCTTGGCCCGCCGTGCCAGGCCCGCGCGCTGCACCGCGATGTCCACGCCCGCCTCGGCCGCCAGCGTCGCCAGCTCGCCGCGCAGCACCGCCGGATCGACCCCGGACACGTCCAGCTCGATCGCGGTCACCGGGTACTTCGCCAGCCGTACGATACGGTCGATGTTGCCGTCCGCCTCGGCGATCCGGCCGGAGACCGCCTCCAGCGCCCCGGCCGTCAGCGGCGCGCCGAGCACCGTCACCCGGCTGCGGCCGGCCCGGCGCATCCGGTTGTCGCCGCGCCCCTCGGTGATCTCCACGTCGAGCCGCCACGCGGCGGCCCACCGGTGCAGCATGATCCGGAACTCGGTCTGATCCTCGGGGGCGGTCACCAGCACCCCGAGCACCAGCCGTCCGCGCAGCACGATCTGCTCGACGTCCGCCACGCGCGCGCGATAGCCCGTACGCGCCTCGAACCGGGTGATCTGCTCGAACAGGGCGGCGGTCACCCCCGGCCGGTCCGCGCCGAACACGGTCACCAACAGGGTCGGCGCGTCGTCGGCGACCGGACCGCGCCGCCCCGAAGCGCCCCCCGTGATCTCCGAATGCATGGCCCCACGCTACCGGCCCGTCATGGCGACCCTATAGGTTTGCCCGTATGACGGACGTGCTCGACCTGGTCGACGTCTCGCTCGTGCGGGACGGCAAGAAGCTGCTGAGCGGTGTCACCTGGCGGGTCGCCGACGGCGAACGCTGGGTGATCGTCGGACCGAACGGGGCCGGCAAGACCACCCTGTTGCAGATCGCCTCCGGCAACATGCACCCGACCAGCGGCACCGCGGGAATCCTGGGCGAGGCCCTGGGCAAGGTCGACGTGTTCGAGCTGCGCCCGCGCATCGGCCTGACCTCCGCGGCGATCGACCAGCGGATCGGGCGCACCGCGAAGGTGCGCGACGCCGTGCTGACCGCCAGCTACGGCCGGCTGGGCCGCTGGCGCGAGCAGTACGACGAGATGGACACCACCCGGGCCGACGACCTGCTCGCCTGGTGGGGCATGGAGGGCTTCGCCGAGCGCACCTACGGCACGCTGTCCTCCGGCGAGCGCAAGCGCGCGCTGATCGCCCGGGCGCTGATGACCGACCCGGAACTGCTGCTGCTCGACGAGCCGGCCGCCGGACTCGACCTGGCCGGGCGCGAGGACCTGGTGCGCCGGCTGTCCAACCACGCGGCCGACCCGAGCTCGCCGGTCACCGTCCTGGTCACCCACCACGTCGAGGAGATCCCGCCGGGGTTCACGCACGTGCTGATGCTGCGTCAGGGCACGGTCGTGGCCGCCGGCCCGGTGCCGCTGACCCTGACCGCCGAGAACCTGACCGCGACGTTCGGCGTCGCGCTGACCGTCGAGACCGCGGGCGGCCGGTACTACGCACGCGGCGTGTGACGCCGGTACGCCCAACGTGACTGCGGCGCGTGACGGCGGCGCGTCCGATGTGACGGGCGGCGTGTGCAGACCGTCACAACCCTGACTTTAGCGATGCTCTGCGCAGAAGCGGCCGCGATAAGTACCATGAACGCATGGGTTGGGTGTGGTGGCTCGTCGCAGCCGTCTTACTCCTGCTCGCCGAGAGCGCGACCGCCACGCTCGCCTGCCTGATGGCCGCGGCCGGCGCCGCGGCGGCCGCGGGCCTGTCCGCGCTCGGCCTGCCGCTGGCCGGGCAGATCCCGGTGTTCATCGCGATGAGCGCCGGTCTGATCGTCTTCCTGCGGCCCGCCGTGATGCGCCATCAGTCCCGCCCCGGGCTGCGCACCGGCACGGCCGCGCTGATCGGCAGCGACGCGCTCGTCACCAGCCGCGTCGACGCGCGCGCCGGACGGATCGAGCTGAGCGGCCAGACCTGGACCGCGCGCGCCTACGACCCCGACGCGGTGTTCGAGCCGGGCGCGGTCGTGCAGGTCCTGGAGATCGACGGCGCCACCGCGCTGGTGTCCTGACGGAACGTCGGCTGACCGGCTTGATCCGAAGCGGGCGCGCGTCCCGGTCCGGCGTGCTCCGGCGCTATTGACGGACCATCCGATTAACTCCGGCGCGTTGGGCCTGATCCGCTGACACTGTGGGCATAACCACAGTATCGTGTGGGCGCGTCAGTGCTTTAACTTTTGCTGCTCATCGGATTTTGCGCCCGCGCAATAGGGGAGGTTCGGGATGAGCGTGGTCGCCGCGATTCTCGTGGTGCTGATCGTGGTGCTGTCGGTTACCTTCTTCCTCTACCGGTCGGTGCAGATCGTGCCGCAGGCCAGCGCGCAGGTCGTCGAGCGGTTCGGCCGCTACCGGCGCACGCTGGAGCCGGGCCTGCGCTTCCTGGTGCCGGTGGCCGACACCATCCGGGCCACGGTGGACATGCGCGAGCAGGTCGTGCCGTTCCCGCCGCAGGAGGTCATCACCGAGGACAACCTGCTGGTCTACATCGACTGGGTGGTGTACTACCAGGTCACCGACCCGCGCCGGGCCACCTACGAGATCCAGAACTACGTGCAGGCGATCGAGTACCTGGTGTCCACCACGCTGCGCAACATCGTCGGCGGCATGGACCTGGAGCGCACCCTGACCAGCCGCGACGAGGTCAACACCGACCTGCGCGACGCGCTCGACTCGGCGACCGGCCCGTGGGGGATCCGGGTGAACCGCGTGGAGCTGCGCACCATCCAGCCGAACCGCGACATCACCGAGGCGATGGAGAAGCAGGTGCGCGCCGAGCGCGAGCGGCGCGCCACGGTCCTGCAGGCCGAGGGCGTCAAACAGGCCGAGATCCTGCGCGCCGAGGGCGACCGGCAGTCGCTCATCCTCAAGGCCGAAGGCGAGGCCAAGGCCGCGGAGCTGCGCGCCGGCGGCGAGGCGCAGGCGATCAAGAAGGTCTTCGAGGCCATCCACGAGGGCGACGCCGACTCGAAGCTGCTCAGCTACCAGTACCTCCAGATGCTGCCCAAGCTCGCCGAGGGCGAGGCGAACAAGGTCTGGATCGTGCCCAGCGAACTGGGCAAGGCCGTCGAGGGCATCGGCGGCGCGTTCACCAAGATGAGCGCGCCCGCCACCCCGGCCGGCGGCGCTCCCGACGCCCCGGC
>JBOHCW010000689.1:0-2037 GCA_050725375.1 Actinocrinis sp.
CGGCGCTCACGGCGCTCACGGCGGGCGCGGTCGGCGGGGCCGAGCGGCGCAGCACCGAGACCAGGCCGAGCGCGAACAGCGCGATCACCGGGATGATCACCAGCAGCGCGGCGTCCTGGCCCGGCCAGCGCGCGTCGGCGCCCTCGCTGCCCCAGAAGATGCCGAAGCCGGTCAGCATCACGCCGACCACGAACTTCAGCGTGTTCTCCGGCACCCGGGCCAGCGGCGCCTTCGCGGCGAACCCGGCGACCGACACGACCACCACGGCGGCCACGGCCGCCACCGCGGCCAGCGGCACATTGTGCTGGTTGCTGCCGAAGGTGACCGCGATGAACGCGACTTCGAGCCCTTCGAGCACGACGCCCTTGAACGCGAGCGTGTAGGAGTACCAGTCGTTCACCGCGAACCGGCGCTGCGCGTTGGCGGAGCGGGCCGCGGCCAGTTCGCGCTGGAAGATCGCGTCCTCGTCGTGCAGGTCCTTGTGCCCGCTGGCCCGCAACACCGCCTTGCGCAGCCACTGCAGGCCGAACACCAGCAGCAGGCCGCCGACGATCAGCCGCAGCGCGCCGAGCGGCACCGCGGTCAGCGCCGGACCGAGCGCGGCCACCACGGCCGCCAGCACGATCAGCGCGCTGCCCACGCCGAGCCCGGCCGAGCGCCAGTCGCGGGCGGTGCCCGCGGCCAGCACGATGGTGACCGCCTCCACCGCCTCGACCGTGCAGGCCAGGAACACCGCGATGAACAGCGCGGCGCCCGTTCCCGTCATCTCCGCCTCCTTGCTGGACCGGCCGGCCCGGCGGCCCGCGTCACAGTTTCCGTCTTGTGCGTTTCCCCCGCGTCCGGGCAGGGTTCGCCGCGTTGATTGCGTACAGTTAATCGTAACGGCGGTTAGATCGGCAAGGTAACGTCGCCGATCAGGCATTGGGACGCCGATCGGTCCGCTACACCGTATCGTCGGCTGGGTAAGCGATACAGCCGTCCGGATCCAGCGTTATGCGTACCCGTGTGCCGCGCGCGAACGCCCTGGGCGCGAACACCGACGTAAGGGTGCTGTCGGCGCACGCGACTACGTGGTCGTATCCGCGACCGCGATAGGCCACGTCGATGACCGTGCCGTCCAGCACGCCGTCTACCGCGTCGCCGTTGTCGGTTGCCTCATCGAGACCTGCGATAGCGGTCGCGGTCGGCCTTACCAGCAGGCGCGCGCTGTCACCTTCGGAGAGCTTGCCGATCGCGCGGCCGCGCAGCCGTCTCTCGCCGACGTGTATGCGCGCCAGGCCGTCCGCGCCGAGCTGCGCGACCGTGCCGGTCAGCTCGCCGCTCAGGCCGGTGAAGCGGGCCACGAACGGCGTCGCGGGCCGCAGATAGATCGTCTCCGGGTCCGCCAGCTGCGCCAGCCGGCCCTGGTCGAGCACGCCGATCACGTCGGCCAGCGCGAACGCCTCGGCCTGGTCGTGCGTGATGTACACGGCCGTGGCGCCGGACTCGCGGGTCAGCGTCGAGATCTCGACGCGAAGCCGCTCGCGCAGGTCGGTGTCCAGGTTCGACAGCGGTTCGTCGAACAGCAACAGGCCGGGGCGCGCCACGATCGCGCGCGCGAGGGCGACGCGCTGCTGCTGTCCGCCGGACAGCTGGTGCGGGAACTGCCTGGCCTGCGGGGCCAGGCCGACCATCTCCAGGAGTTCAGCGGCCTTGGTGCGCCGCTCAGCCGTCCCGACCTTGCGCATCCGCAGCCCGAACCCCACGTTGTCCAGCGCGGACATGTTCGGGAACAGGCTGTAGCTCTGGAACACCATGCCCATGTCCCGCCGCGCGGCCGGCACCGAGGAGATGTCCTTGCCATCGACCAGGACCGACCCCGAGTCCCTGGTCTCGAACCCGGCCACGATGCGCAGTGCCGTGGTCTTGCCGCAACCCGACGGGCCCAGCAAGGCGACCAGCTCACCGGGAGCCATCTCGATCGACAGCCCGTCCAGGGCCCGGGTGGCCCCGAACGCGCGGCTCAGATTCTGCAGCACCACGCTCGTGCCCCGGCTC
>JBOHCW010000690.1:0-5298 GCA_050725375.1 Actinocrinis sp.
CTCCAGCAATCGGCCCGCGTCGATCCAGCGGCTGGTCACGGCCAGCGTCGGCGCGCGGAACGCGCCGAGCCGCACACCCGCGCCGGCCCGGGCGACCGCGCCGCCCAGCTCCCCCTGCGCGGCATCCCTCAGGGCACTGAGGACGTGCAGCGGCGAGAGGTGGAGCAGCGCGCTGCCGTCCTCGACCGTGAACAGGTGCTGATACGCGCGCCGCGCGCGCTCGAACTCGTCCGCGCCGCCGCCGGCCAGCGTCCAGCGTGCCGCCGCGTCCGTCTCCGAGACCACGCCTCCGGCCTCGGTGAGCAGTTCGAGCACCGCGCGCAGCGGCGCCGGGCCGCCGAGCCAGCGCGGCCGGCCCTGCGCGCCGAGCACCAGCATCGGGCGCGCGGGGTGCTGCTGCCTGGCCGCGCGCCCCGCGCCGGCGCCCGTCGCGCCGGGTGCCTCTTCGAGCCCTGTCACGCAGGAGTCGATCACGTGCCAGTCCAGGTCCGGGAACACCGCGGCGAGCGCCGCGTCCCGGGCCCCCTGGGCGAGCAGTTCCAGCGCCTTCGACGCCGCCTGCCGAGCCGGCGGCGTATCAGCTCCCGCCGATACCGTCACGACGACGCCGGACGTGCGCGCGCCGGACCGGCCCGCGCCGTCCCGCGTCCAGCCCAGCGCCGCCGCGAGCGCTGTCCGGTCGGCGGCCGACAGCCCGTCCCGCGGGTCCAGCGAGCAGCCGACCCAGCCCAGCCGGTGCGGCCGGTGCAGGGCGGGATGTGCGCTCCAGTGCCCGTCCGGTGCGGCGAACCGCGGCCCGACCGGCACCGTCGCCTCGAACAGCGTGACGTCGGACGGTGCGTCGAACGGGGGAAGACTGCGCCCGCCGCCGCCGGCGAACAACCGCAACACGCGGCCGGTGCCCTGCGCCGCACTCGCGGGCGGGGCCGGGGCGGTCGGTTCGCCGAGCCACGGCGGGCAGTCGAGGTCGAGCAGCTGGCCGCCGACCAGCACTCGAGGTTGTCGCGGATCGCGCGCCGCCGCGGCCTTCGCGGCGGCGTCGATCAGTTCGGCCAGGACCGTTTCACCGATCGCGCGTGCGTCGGAGGCCGTGAGGCCGAGGTCACCGAGTCCCTGCTCAACGGAGAGGTACCGCGCGGGGCCGCGTACGCCCGTGCCCTCCAGCGGCTGAAGCCACTGTAACGGCAGCAGCCGGCGCCGGTGGCCCACCGGCTCTGTGTTCTGGTCGGCGCGGGCGGCAGCCAGCTGCCCTTGCCCTGTCGGTGTCTCATCGGTGTCCTCCCCTTCGTTCTCACCGTCGCCGGTCCCGCGCACCCGCACCGCGTCGGCCGGCCAATGCGGGGCCTCCTGGAAGCCGGCCTGCCGCATGAAGGCCCGTGCCTGGCCACGTCTGCCGGCGCGATGCCTGACCTGCCCGGCGCGCGCCCAGGATCGCTCCAGTTCGTGCGCGGGCAGTGTGACGGTCGCGCCCACCCCGGCCGCCACCGCCGCGTCGAGCACCAGCAGTGCCCTGGCCAGCACGCCCAGTTCGACGTACTCGACCCTGCCGAAATCGAGATGTGGAGCGCCGCCGTCCCCCGCGCCGGCCCGGCCGGCCGGGGAGTCGAACTCGGCCTCCCAGGCGGCGGTGCTCAGCACCGGGGGAAATCGGAACTCGGCCATCCGCTTCTCGATGCGCTCGAAACCTCGACGTGACCTGCCGGTCACGCCGCGATGCCTTAAGAGTGCTGTCGCACCCTTAGACATGCGCACAGACTGGCACGCCGCACCGTGTGCGGAAGTCCATGTCGGACACGGTCGGACACGGGTGTACGGAGAAGTACCGGACCGAACAGTCGGTTACTTCGGCCAGTTCGCGCCATGGGTCCTCAGGAAGGCCGGTTCACCGCACCCGCGAAAGGCGTCGAGGACTACGCTGACGGAACGTCACGGCTGTACAGCGGCAGGTCAGGAGCGGCAGTGCGTATAAGGCGCAGTTGTGGGCATGCAGCGGGTTTCGTAAAGGCGTAAAGACGTAATAAGAAGACAGGGTCGAGTTAGGGCGGCGGATGGACCGGACTTCAGGCGCGGGTTCCTTCCCGGAGGACCTCGGGCTCCGGAATCTGGAGTCCCTGGAGGACCTCGGGGACGCGCTGCGCCGGTTGCGCCGCAGGTATGCGCGCCGACGCAGTGATGCGCTGCTGTCCTACCGCTACCTGGCCGAGAAGACCGGTTACGCACATGGCGTCATCGGCGGCTATTTCTCCGGCAAAGTGCTCCCGCCGCCGGACAAACTCGATGTGATCGTGGTTCTGCTCGGCGCGGACGGCGCGGAACGCCTGGGTTTCGCCGCTGCACGCGACGCGGTCGAGGAGCGGCGCCGCAGGCCGTCCGAGCAAGCGCAGGGTGCGGCGGGCAACGCAGGCGCAGGTGCTGCGGGCGCCCCGTCCTCGGGCGATGCCGGTGTCATGGCGGCCGCATCCGCCAGCAGTTACCTGTACGACCTGCTCACCAAGCCTGGACGGTATAGGTCGGCCTGGCGCAGCCTGCTCGTTCCCGGCGGCGGCGCACTGGGCGCGATCACCGACGTCATCGGCGCTCACCTGGCCGATGAGGGCTCGGCGGACCACGACCTGGACCCGGTCAAACTGCGCGCCCGCGTCTCGCGTGCCCTGGCCGGCAACAGCCCGGACACGGTGCTGTCGAGCGCGACGCTGGCCTGGTTCGTCGACGCGTTCGGCATAGCGCCCGACGACGCGAACCGCCTGAGATTCCTGCATGCCGGCTCGTCGAGCATCCGCTACGTGCGAGGGGCGGCCCAGGAGACGAACCTACCGGTCTTCGACGCCCCGCCGGCCCGCCACCGGACCGTCGACCTGCGTGAATACCACTATCTGGGTTCCGATGGGCTGCCGGCGCAGCATCGAACCGACCAGATCATCGAGGCGACTGAGGACGGCCTCGACCGCTACACGTACATGGTCGACACGAACATGCTCACCCTGGATGTGCAGACCGGCGGTATTCCCGGCCTGCCCTACCAAGTGCGCGCTCGCGACGGAAACGTGTACCACGCGATCGACGTGTTGTTGGAGCACCCCCTGCAGCGGGGCACGACGGCTGTGCTCAATTACACGACCACGTTCCGCTACGAAGTCGCGCCGCCGACCGAAATGCGCCGCGCCTTCCGCCGCAAGGTCGACAATTTCCTGCTCTGGGTCCGCTTCCACCCCGCGATGGTGCCGAGCAACCTGTGGTGGGCTGAGTGGGACGGCATCGTCAACAGCACCATCACCCGCCGCGAGCCTGTGGCCCTCAACGCGGCGAATGAGGCGCACCGTTTCCTGGAGGGTGGAGTCGAGCACGCGGTGGTCGGCTTCTACTGGGAGTGGTGACCGCGCCGGTGGCGTTGTCCGTTCCAGACGGACAAATCATACCAGGGTGCTGATTTGCAGGGTGCGGTTGGGCAGATGGAACACACTGCGGCGACGACAGGACATCCGGCATCGGTGCGAGGTGACGGTTGCCGCCCGTTTCGGCGGAGCATTCCCGCGTCATCCGGTTTCTGGTGCGAGTGGTGGCCTGGGTGATGGGTGATGGGTGAGCGGTGAGCGGTGTTGTCCGTTTCAGATGGACAGGTCAGGTTGCTGATTGAGCTCGTCGCCGCGCCGGATGGAGCGCAGCCGGGGCAGCGACCGAACTGTCCGACTGTGGATGTGATATGGCGGTTTTCGCCGCTCTGCCGGAGCATTCCGACGCCATCCGGCTCCTGCTCGCAGTGGTGACGGGGGCTGGTTGGCGCTGTCCGTTTCAACTGGACACGTCGGGTGCTGATTGAGCTTGCGACTGAGGAGGATCGAGCGAAGCTGCGGCAGCGACCGAACGGTTCGGCTTCGGCGTAGTGCGGCGTTCTGCCGCTCGTGTCGCCGAAGCATTCCGGGTGATCGGGTTTCTATTGGGAGTGGTGACCAGGGTTGGGCAGTGCTGTCCGATTCAAGCGGACAGATTTCGCCGGTGTCCTCCTCAGGTGGACTACTTCGGGTGGACGGCTCGGGTCGTTGTCCGTTTAAGATCACCCGGTCGCTTCATGAAACGCACGCCAGAGCCATCTTGCCGTGTCCGCTCACAAACGAGCCCTAACAATGTGAGCCAGGCCCAGACGGAACAGATGCAATCGCGGTGCGGCACTTGGTCGAGGCTAGAGCACAGGGTTGCAGAAGTAGCCGATCGTGCTCTCGGCCGCGGTTTCCAGGTGAGCGCCCAGGGCAGCGCTCGTGTCGGCGGCGGCTGGCAGATGGGCGTTGAACACGGCCATGATCTCCTCCATCAGCTCGTCAGTGGCCGTCGGGTCGAACATCGAGTGCAGAGCGCGGTGCAGGACGCTTTCAGAGGCGGCCAGTTGCGCGAGCTGGTCCGCCGCCGCTGCCTGAGCCGTCCACAGCTCCGCCCCGATCGCTGCCAGGAGGGCATCACGCTCGGGGTGGGTGTCGATGAGCGCTCTGATCCTGCTCGTGCGGGCGATGCGTTCGGCGAGTTCCTCGCGCAGGTGCTCGAATTGGGCTTCGAGGGTGGCCCGCATCCCCGCCAACGGTCCCACCACCTCAGGGAATGCCTTGATGCTCTCGCCGATGCCTTCGATCTTTGCGGCCGACTCCTGATGGGCAGCGGTGGCGGCGACCGCCCAGGCGGCCAGTTGGTCCGCAGCCGCGACGTCATGCAGGTCGTGGTCGGTGGGGCGGGGGTTCCTTGCCGCCAGCACAGCCCACGCCTGGTCCGCGATCGGACCGCGGTACCGGTCCACCACGGTCATGACTTGGTCGTGCCACCCCTCTAGGGACTGCGCGAACCGATCCGTCATGGCGTCGCGGTGGTCGGCGGGCACATCAGACAGCACAGTGTCCGCGGCCTGCTCCGTACGCCAACGGCGGTCGAACTCTCCCAGGACGTTCTCGCGCCACGTCTGCGCACCGCGCTCGGCGAGCTGCCGCAACTGCGTGTCCGTTGCCGGTATGGGTGTAGGCATGTGCCGGCCCCTCTCGACGCGCTGCCCCGTTGGAGCCCAACAGCAGTGTCGCAGTACGCGGCCTTACTGGGCTACCTCGACTATCTCGCCAGCGGCTAAGACGGCTTGAACTCGATCCGGCCGACATTCCGTGAAGCTGTCGCGCAACTCACCACCAGCCCACCGCCAGCCATCGCCCGCGAACGGTCGATCGTTGCCGGCGCCTTCACGCAATGTAGGCCAGAACCAGTTTTCACCAGTCGTCGACATTGGTCGGACGGTGTGTACGCGTGTCCGTTTCAGGTGGACAGGTGGAG
>JBOHCW010000691.1:0-2970 GCA_050725375.1 Actinocrinis sp.
GCATAGGCGAGCGCCGGCGCGGCGGCGACGCCGCCGATCGCGGACAGGACCAGGACACGAGTGAACGCTCGGGACATTGGTGGACCTCCTCGTTCTCGTTGATCTCGGGGACCGCGCGAAGCGTCCCCCGTGCGTCGCGGCTGCCGCGGGCGGTTCCCGCGAGGTTCAGCGCGACGTGATCAACGGTGCCAGGAGGCGAAGTCCGGCAACTCCCCGAGATGGCGTATTTTTTCTACGCTCTTGTGGCGAGGCCGTACGAGTGAAATGGCAGATGAACATACCGCCAGGATCGGTCAGTGTTCTGCGGCGGTGCGGCCGGAGGTCCGACGTTCGACCGGCTGATTCGCGGTCAGGCCTCGCCGTCGGCCGAGGAGTTGCCGAACCGGCCGGCGAACCGCGGGTCGTTCTCCCACCAGGGGCGCAGGTGCCCCTCGGGCAGCGCTTCCATGCCGGGTGTCGCCTCGACTTCGGCGTGCTGCACGACTTCGAGCGCGTCCAGCACCGTGTCGACGTTCGCCGCCTCCTGCCGGTCCTCGCGGAACATGCGCCGCCACAGCGCGCCGATGAACGGCAGGCCGGCCATGTCGCCGATCACCCAGATCGCGCCGCCGCCGATGAGCTGGTCGTCGTGCAGCGATTGCAGGAACGGGCGCCCCAGCGCTGTGTAGTAATCCCCTGCGACGTAGTAGCTGCCCCACATGATGATGATGCCGAGCGCCCCGTCCGTCACCGCCTCGGCGAAGGTGATCCAGAGCGAGACCAGGTGCGGGTACTCGCGCGGCACCGGGTCGACCCGCAGCCGCATCCAGTAGTAGTAGTAACCGACCGCGACCAGGGCGAATCTGAGCACTTCGTTCTGCACGTCGCTGCGCATCGCCGCCTCGAACCACGGCGTCAGATACACGAGGAACGGCGTGCTCATGAACACGATCGACACGCACGCCGGGAACGCGGCCGCCTGCGCCTGGCGGCTATACAGCACCTTGTAGATCCGTTTGCGGCCGCGCTCGGAGCAGTTCGCCAGCAGCAGCGTCAGCGGCGTGCCGAGTGCCAAGAGCATCGGCACGACCATGAGCAACAGTGTGTTCTGCACCGCGCGCGGCCAGAACAGGACGCGCTCGTAGGCGCCGAGGAACGACATCGAGACGAATGCGAACAGTCCGAGCCCGGACATGAAGAAGGCGGTCGCCGCGCTGCGCCACTCGCCGCCCGAGGAGCGGTGTCGCCGTACGCCGACGAGGTAGAGCCCGGCCGCGACTACGGTGAGCCCGAGCACGACCGGGTTGAGCGTCCACTGGGTCACATAGGCCGCGTTCTGCAACCGCGGCGGCCCCGAATAGGCGCTGACCAGTGTGTGCGAGCCCACTGCGAACAGTCCGATTGTCATGCGCGCATCACCTCGTGGCTTCACCTGTACTGGCACATAGTAGGCAGCCGGGTCGAAGCTCCCCGACGCGGGGTGCGTCTTTCGCGGGGTCTTCCGGTGCCGGCACGGCCCCGCGTGGTTCGGCGTGGTTCGGTGGCCGGAGACACTCCGGCGGCTAGAATTCGAACTATAGTTCTGGATTGACCGGGCGGTGCCGGATGAACGCGCCGAACGGCTATCGGTCGCCGATGGTCGGGTTTGCCGGATTTTTCGGTATTTCCCCGCCGCGGCGTCCGGCGGCGTGAAACAGTGAACCCTGAGACGCGGTGGCGGCCACGCGGCGACACCGGGTCTCGGACTACGGGTCTCGGGCAACGGGTCTCGGCGGGGACCGGGGCGGCGGATCGGCGGGCTTGTCGGTGGCGGCCGGTAGCGTTCTCGTCGTAGCCGGATCCGGGGGCCTTCGGGCCGCTCGGACCAACGACAGTGCAGACCAGACGGACAACAGCGAAAGCGAGAGAGACCATGGCGGCGTCCACCGATCGGGAGAAGGCGATCGACGCGGCCCTCGCGCAGATCGAGCGGCAGTTTGGCAAAGGCTCGCTGATGCGCATGGGGGACCAGACGCACACGCCGATCGACGTCATCCCGACCGGGGCGATCGCGCTCGACATCGCGCTCGGCGTCGGCGGGCTGCCGCGCGGCCGCGTCGTCGAGATCTACGGCCCGGAGTCCAGCGGCAAGACGACGGTGGCCCTGCACGCGGTGGCCAATGCGCAGCGCGCCGGCGGCCTGGCCGCGTTCATCGACGCGGAGCACGCGCTCGACCCGGTGTACGCGAAGGCGCTCGGCGTGGACACCGAGAACCTGTACATCTCGCAGCCGGACAACGGCGAGCAGGCCCTGGAGATCGCGGACACGCTGATCCGCTCCGGCGCGCTGGACATCATCGTGATCGACTCGGTGGCGGCGCTGGTGCCGCGCGCCGAGATCGAGGGCGAGATGGGCGACTCGCACGTCGGCCTGCAGGCGCGGCTGATGAGCCAGGCGCTGCGGAAGATCACCGGTGCGCTCAGCCACTCGAAGACAACGATGGTCTTCATCAACCAGCTGCGCGAGAAGGTCGGGGTGATGTTCGGTTCGCCGGAGACGACGACCGGCGGCCGGGCGCTGAAGTTCTACGCCTCGGTGCGCTTGGACGTGCGGCGGATCGAGACCCTGAAGGACGGCACGGACGCGGTGGCCAACCGCACCCGGGTGAAGGTCGTCAAGAACAAGGTGGCCCCGCCCTTCCGGCAGGCCGAGTTCGACATCGTCTACGGACAGGGCATCAGCCGCGAGGGCGGCCTGATCGACCTGGGCGTCGAGCACGGCTTCGTGCGCAAGTCCGGGGCCTGGTACACCTACGAGAACGGCCAGCTGGGGCAGGGCAAGGAGAACGCGCGCACCTACCTCAAGGACAACCCGGACATCGCCGACGAGATCGAGAAGAAGATCAAGGAGAAGCTCGGCGTCGGCCCGCAGCTGGACGTGCCCGCGGCCGAGCCGGCCAAGGCGGCCGCGGAGCCGGCCGAGGCTCCGGCGAAGCCCGCGCGGTCGCGGGC
>JBOHCW010000692.1:0-3491 GCA_050725375.1 Actinocrinis sp.
GGCCTCCCGTCCGGCGTCGCGAAGAACATGCCGGTCACCACGCAGCTCGCTGTCGCGGCCCGGCGCGCCGCCGTCGCCAGCCCGGTGACCAGCTTCGGCCGCAGCAGCGGCTCGCCGCCGGTCAGCAGCAGCACGCCGGGCGGCTCGGCGTCGGCGAACGAGGCGACGAAGCGGCGGATCGGCTGGTCGGGATACTGCTCGCCGCGCGGGAGCGAGGCGGTCGAGCAGTGGCGGCAGGCAAGCGGGCACCGGCGCGTGACGGCCACGGCCACGCCCGCCGCGGGGATCGGCCGCAGGTCGAGCATTCGCGCGAGATGCACGTGGCCGCCTCCCTCGTCATCGCTCGTGGGCCGTTCGACTGGTCCTGGGCTCAGCGCCGACCGCTCGTCGCTCGTGTGCTGATCCACTCGCCACACTGACGCCGCGGCGCGTCGCTAGCATTGGGGAAACCCCTATCCCTGGCGCGCTCCGGCCGCCGTTGACAATCGCCGCCGCGTCTGTCAGGCGGCTGCGACGATCTCGGCCGCCAAGATCGCTTTCGGGAGTTTCACGGCCGGGCCGCCGGGCCGGTTCGTATTCAGGCCCTTGTCTCCTTCGCGCCGGAGCTGGCCGTTCGACGCGTTTCGATAACGGCTCCGACCAGCGGCGGCGCGCCGGCGCGGCGGGGCCCGATGGACAACGGGCGTGATTTGCCCGTATCTCCGCAGACGTGGGTGCGCGCCACCGCACCCCTTGGACAACCAGTGGCATCCGGCACGAGCGAGGAGGCTCGCGTGTCCATCTTGAGGACCGGGACGGCCCGGAAGTTGCGGCTGCCGTCCCCGTCATATCCGCTACTGTCCGTCGCGCTCGGCGCGGCGGCGCTGACCGGGACGGCCGTCGCCGCCGCGCCACCGGCCGCGGCGGCCACCGGCGTGGCGGTGTCGGTGAACGCGACCGCCGGGCTCGGCGCCGTGCCGAACGGCGCGATCGGGCTGAATACGGCCGTCTACGACAGCTACATGAACGACGCGCCGGTGCCGGGGCTGCTCAAGGCCGCCGGAATCAACGCCCTGCGCTATCCCGGCGGGTCGTACTCGGACATCTACAACTGGCAGACCAATGTCGCCCAAGGCGGCTACGACGCGCCTAACACCAGCTTCGCCGACTTCATGGGTACCGCCCAGGCGGCCGGCAGCAGTCCGATCATCACAGTGAACTACGGCACTGGCACGCCCGCCCTCGCGGCCTCCTGGGTGCAGAACGCGGACGTGACCAACCACTATGGGATCTCGTACTGGGAGGTCGGAAACGAGGTCTACGGCAACGGCACCTACGGCGCCAACTGGGAGAGCGACGCGCACTGCCAGACCTCGTCGGGCACGCCGGTCACCGTCGGCAGCGAGCCCTCGCAGACCTACAACTGCGGCCCGGGCGTGTACGCGGGCAACCTGCTCAACTTCAGGTCCGCGATGAAGGCCGCCAGTTCCGGCGCCCACGTGTGCGCGATCCTGACCACGCCGGGCTTCTGGCCCGACAATGTGACGAACGCGACGACCAGCCCGCTGCCGTGGAACCAGACAGTGCTGAGCGCGCTCGGCGCGAAGACCGACTGCGTCATCGTGCACTACTACCCGGGCGGCACCGACGCGGCGAGCATGCTGACCGACACCGGCCAGATCTCCGGCATCGTCTCGACCATCAAGTCCGAGATCAGCCAGTACGCGAAGGTCGACGCCTCGAGCGTGCCGATCCTGATCACCGAGACCAACTCGAACGTGGACGTCGACACGCAGCCCAACGCGCTGTTCGCCGCCGACATGTACATGACCTGGCTGGAGAACGGCGTCGCCAACGTCGACTGGTGGGACGAGCACAACGGGCCCGGCACGTTCACCCCGAGCGTGGTCGACGGCGCGCAGGACTACGGCGACTACGGGATCTTCTCCACCGGCGGCAACAACAGCGGCGTCACCGAGCCGGCCGCCGAGACACCGTTCGCGCCGTACTACGGCATCGAGATGCTCTCCAGACTCGCCGCGCCCGGCGACACCATGGTCAACGCGACGTCCGGCAACGCGCTCGTACGCGTGCACGCGGTGCGCCGCGCCGGCGGCGGCCTCGCGCTGCTGATCGACAACGAGGACCCGGCGAACTCGTACACGGCGAATCTGAGCTACGGCAACTTCACGCCCTCCGGCAGCCCGACCGTGTACACCTTCGCCAACAACGGTTCCGCGATCACCAGCGCGACGCAGAGCTCTTCGTCGTCGGTGACGGTCGCGCCGTACACGCTCACCGTCGTGCAGGTCCCCGGCAGCGGCGGCACCGGCGTCACGGCTCCGGGCGCGCCGGGCCAGCCGGTCGCCTCGAACCTGGCCTCCAGCACCTCGGGCAACACCTCCGGCAGCGCGACGTTGACCTGGCCGCCGTCCACCGCCGGGACGTACCCGGTGGCGAACTACCAGGTCTACCGGCTCGGCAGCGGCGGCAGCAGCACGCTCGTGGCCAGCCCGACCGCCGCCACGGTCAATCTCAGCGGTCTGACGATCGGCGCGAGCTACACGTACAACGTCCTCGCGGTCGACAGCCACGGCAACAGCTCGCTCCCCTCGCCGCCGGTGACGTTCACGGTGCCGCCGCCGTCGAACAGCGCCTGCGCGGTGCACTACGCGATCAGCAGCAGTTGGCCGGGCGGCTTCGGCGCGAACGTGACGCTGACCGACAAGGCGGCCACGCCGATCGGCAACTGGACGCTCACCTTCACGTTCCCGGCCGCCGGCGAGGCCGTGCAGTCCGGCTGGAACGGGACCTGGACGCAGAGCGGTCAGAACGTCACGGTGGCGGCGGCCTCGTGGAACGCGACCATCCCGGCGAACGGCGGCAGCGTCAGCGTCGGGTTCAACGGTACCGACACCGGCCTGGCGACCGCGCCGACAGCGTTCTTCATCAACGGGACGGTCTGCGCGAACAACTGACCCGTGCGGCAGACGTATGCGTACTACCGCATGACGTTCTGACGGCACGGCGATGTTCGGATGAAACGGCGCGGCGGCGCCCCGGCGAGAGTCGGGGGCCGCCGCTGCTGTGCACGGTTCGCGGCATAGCGATGTGATCGCTAACACGCTGGCCGTTCAAGGGTTGACGTGAGCGAGTGGTCGATTGGAATGCCTGAACAGCAGCCGTCTGTCACTATCGGCGTGGCCGCGCAGTGCGTCAAGGCATCCGGCTCAGTTTTTTGTGAACGCGAACACGCCATGATCGAGAGCGGCACGGGTCGGGGGCCAGGCTGCGGCCGTTGTTTCGGACGAGTTCCGGGCCCTTGACGCGGCGCAGTGTTCGCGCTCACAATCGTGGTCGCACGCTAACCTGAATCGCACACGATGAAGTGGACCGAGGGGAGAGCACGGACGCCATGCGAGTCGTCGAGGGAGACCGCGCGCCGGTCATGGCGGACGTGGCGCGGATCGCCGGCGTCTCGCACCAGACCGTCTCGCGCGTGCTCAACGACC
>JBOHCW010000693.1:0-6642 GCA_050725375.1 Actinocrinis sp.
CCCACCTTTCCACTATCGAATGCGTGTTCCTCATCGCGCTCGGCTGATTGCGTGATCGCGCTCGATTGATTGCGAAGTCAGGCTTTTTATTGCGGAGTCAGGCTTTCACGGACCCGCGTGTCATAACTCTGCGAAATCCGCGGCTCACCCGTCACGCGCGACAGAATCACACGTGCGCAGTCTCACGCACTCCGGCGAACAGGTCGTCCTCGGGCAGCGTGGTGTCGACGAGCGAGCGGACCAGCTCGTAGTCCTCGGTCGGCCAGGCGGCCCGCTGGATCTCCATCGGCACGCCGAACCACGGCCCGTCCGGGTCGATCTGGGTGGCGTGCGCCAGCAGCGCGCGGTCGCGCACCTCGAAGTAGTCCGCGCAGTCCACCCGCGTGGTGATCGAGCGCTCCTTGCGGTCCTGGTCGTCCCACCGGTCCATCCAGCCCTCATACGGCGAGGGCAGTGCGCGCTCCAGCATCGCGTTGTGCAGCGCCTCGATCCGCGGCCGGTTGAAGGTCTGGTTGTAGTAGAGCTTCAGCGGCTGCCACGGCTCGCCGGCCTGCGGAAAACGGTCCGGGTCGCCGGCCGCGTCGAAGGCCTCGACGCTGATCCGGTGGCACTGGATGTGGTCGGGGTGCGGGTAGCCGCCCTCCTCGTCGTACGTGGTGACCACGTGCGGCCGGAACTCGCGCATCAGCTTGACCAGCCGTTCCGCGGCCACCGTGACGTCCTGCAGGGCGAAGCAGCCCTCGGGCAGCGGCGGCAGCGGGTCGCCCTCGGGCAGACCCGAGTCGACGAAGCCGAGCCACTCCTGGCGCACCCCGAGGATGCGCCGCGCCTCGTCCATCTCCTTGCGGCGCACCTCGTGGATGTTCGCCGCGACGTACGCGTCCTCCTTGAGCCTGGGGTTGAGCACGTCGCCGCGTTCGCCGCCGGTGCAGGTGACCACCAGGACCTCTACGCCCTCCGCGACGTAGCGGGCCATGGTCGCCGCGCCTTTCGACGATTCGTCGTCTGGATGTGCGTGCACTGCCATCAGCCGGAGCCGCTGATCCACGGGCCGGTCTCCTCAATCGAGCGGATTCGGGTCGGTCGCCAGATGGTCAAAACCACGGCAGCCTCTATAGTGACGGACGACCGTGTTCGACGCCGAACCATATGGCGCTCGACTCATGTCGGTAACAAAGCACCGTCCGATCGTCCACCATTCCCGGCACAACCGAGGGTTCCATGACGGACACGATGAGTTCGACGCCGCAGCCGCCGCGGCCGCAGCCGGGCGACCAGCCCTCGCCGCGATTCCGGCTGCCCGACCCACCCGACAACGCCGCCGCGCCCTCGTATGCGGACACCGTGCCGCGGGCCGCGCAGTCGCCCGCCGCGCGCGCCGCCGAGACACCTCGCCCGCCGCAGTCCTCCGGGGCCGGGTCCCGTTACGGCGAGAAGCGCTCGGGCATGTCCCGCGGCCGCAAGTGGGGCCTGGCCGCCGTGGGCCTGGCCATTCTGTGCGGCGTGGTCGGATACATCGGCTGGCAGCTGGCGAACCCGTCGATCACCGCCGTGGTCACCGCGTTCAACCCGGCCGGCACCTCCGTCGTGGTCACCTTCGAGGTGGACAAGCCGGCCGGCAAGTCCGCCTCCTGCACCCTGATCGCCGAGGACACCCACGGCTCGGTGGTCGGCAGCGCCACCGTGCCGATCCTTCCCGGCCGGGCCAAGAACGTGCAGAGCTACACGCTGCAGACCACCTCGACGGCCAACACCGTGCTCGTCGAGCACTGCTCGCTGACCTCCTGAGCACCCGACGCCGAGTGGGCGGCCGGCGGCCTCGTGCGGCCGGCCACCCTGCGAAGCGCGAGCGCTGCGGATTGTCGGCCGCGCTTGGTAACCTCGTAGTTTCGCGGGTATCCGTACGGACGGGTACCTGTTCATTCCGTTTGAAGCTACGAGGAGCATCCGTGACCCAGACCAGCGACAACGTCACCTGGCTCACCCAGGAGGCGTACGACCGGCTGAAGGCCGAGCTGGATTACCTCCAGGGTCCGGGCCGCACCGACATCGCGAAGAAGATCGAGGCTGCCCGCGAGGAGGGCGACCTGCGGGAGAACGGCGGCTACCACGCCGCCAAGGAGGAGCAGGGCAAGCAGGAGGCCCGCGTCCTGCAGTTGCGCCAGCTCCTGCAGAACGCGCAGGTGGGCACCGCGCCGACGGTCTCCGGCCAGGCCGCGCCGGGCATGGTGGTCAAGGTCGCCTTCGACGGCGACGACCAGGACACCCTGGAGTTCCTGCTCGGCTCGCGTGAGGACGCGGGCGCGGCGACCGAGGTCTACTCGCCGCAGTCCCCGCTCGGCTCGGCCATCAACGGCCGCCGGATCGGCGAGACCAGCCAGTACGAGCTGCCCAACGGAACGAAGATGGCGGTCAAGCTGTTGGCCGCCGTGCCGTACGTCCGGTAGCGCACAGCCGATCGGCGATGCCGCCGAGGCGGACGGTTCCGTCCCACGCGGCGCGAGGCGCGGGACGGAACCCAAGTCGCAGCCCTCCCGGCCGCGGGCCGTGGACTACGAGTGGCGACTGCGTTCGGCGGAAAACGCCGCGCAGTCATCACACAGTCACCACACAGTCATCGCGCCGGCACGGCCGCCCTACAGCCAGCCCTTCTCCTGCGCGATGCGCACCGCCTCGGCGCGGTTCCTGGCCCCGGTCTTCTGGATGCAGGCGGACAGGTAGTTGCGCACGGTGCCCTCGGACAGGCTCAACTTCCCGGCGACCTCCGCGTTGACCGAGCCGTCCGACGACGCGGCCAGCACGTCGCGCTCCCGGCTCGTCAGGGGATTGATGCCATCGGCCAGCGCCGCGGCCGCCAGGTCCGGGTCGATCACCCGCTCCCCCGCCAGCACCCGGCGCACCGCCTCGGCCAGCCGCGCCGCCGGGGCGTCCTTGACCATGAACGCCGAGGCCCCCGCCTCCAGCGCGCGGCGCAGGAAGCCCGGCCGGCCGAAGGTGGTCAGGATGACGATCTTCGTGTCCGGATACTCGCGGCGCAGCAGCGCGGCGGCGCTCAGGCCGTCCAGGCCAGGCATCTCGATGTCCAGCAGCGCCACGTCGACGCCGCCGAGCCGCTCGACGGCGCCCAGCACCTCGTCGCCGCGGCCGACCTGCGCGACGACGGTCAGGTCCGGCTCCAGGTCGAGCAGCATGGCCAGCGCCTCGCGCACCATCGCCTGGTCCTCGGCGAGCAGGATCCTGATCTGTTCGTCTCGACCCCGGCCGCTCCCCGTTTCCACGCGCTCACCCTAGCGGTCCCTTACCGAGAGGGCGCGAACGACTGATCGGGCGGCGCGCTGTCCAGCACCAGCGTCGCGGTGAGGCGGAACCCGTGCGGGGCGACCGGCCGCGCGGTCAGCGTCGCCGAGAAGGGGGCGAGGCGTTCGCACAGCCCGGTCAGGCCGTTGCCCCAGTGCACGGACGCGCCCCTGCCCGCGCCCGTGCCCACAGCGGCGACCGCGCCGTATGCCGCGGCCCCGCCCCCTTCATCCCCGCCTGACGCGCCGTCACCGTCCCGGGCCGGCACGGCGCGCCCGTCGTCGGCGACCTCCAGGGTCACCGTGTGCTCCCCGTTCACCCGCGCCTCGACCAGCCGGGCCCGGCACCGGGTCGCCCCCGAGTGGCGCACGACGTTGGTCACCGCCTCGCGCAGGCACCAGGCCAGCGCCGCCTCGGCGCCCGGGTCGAAGGTCCCCGAGCGGCTGAGCAGCGCCGGATCGTGCTCGAAGGCGATCTGCGCGGCCTCCAGCGCGGTGCGCGCGGAGACCGTCTCGACCGCCAGGGTGGCCCGGCGGTACCCCGAGACCGCCTGCCGGATGTCCGACAGCGCCTCGCGGGAGACCCGCTCGATGTCCGCGATCTGCTTCTCCGCGCCGGGCTGGTCGGCGGCCAGCAGCCGCCGGGCCAGCTCGGCCTTGAGCGTGATGGTGGCCATCGAGTGCCCGGCCAGGTCGTGCAGGTCCCGGGCCATCCGCAGCCGCTCCTCGTTCGCGGCCAGCTTCTTGACCTCCTCGCGCGCCTGGTGCAGCTCGCTGATCAACAGCCGCATCCGGCGCACCGCGATCACCGCGAAGCAGGAGAACAGCGACGGCAGCACCATCCAGCCCCAGGTGCCCGCGTCCACACCCCTGGCGATCCCCTCCACCACCAGGGCCGCGGTGCTCACCACTCCGCCGAGCAGCGCATATCGGCGCTGATCGAACGGCAGGACCGAACCGCAGGCGGAGGAGACGTAGATCCACAGCGCGATCCAGCTCGGCGTGGAGAACAGCGGCATCGTGACGGCGAGGGCGACCATGCCGGCCAGGTACAGCGTGACCCTGCGATCGCGGCCCCAGGCCTCGTACGGACGGCCCCACTCGGCGCGGCTCATCAGGACGACCCGGGTGTACGCGAAGCAGAACAGCCAGAAGCCCGCCATGCCCGCGAACTGCTGCCACAGGTGGTAGCGCCGGTTGAAGTCGTCCACCAGCGGGATCGTCAGGTAGACCAGCCAGATGCCCGCCCAGAGCCATGCGGCCCGGGGGGTGGCCCCGAGCCGCGGCTGCGCGTCGTCGCTCATCACGGTGCCCGATGGTCCGTCAGTCCGCCGTCACACCGCGGCGGTACATCGCGCTGGCCAGGATCGCCGCGCCGGCCACCCAGGCCAGCAGGATCGCGATGCCGCTCACCGACACGTGCTGCCCGGTGACCACGTCGGTCGCCAGCTGCCGCACCTGGTAGGTCGGGAACGCCTTGCCGACGTCCGCCAGCGCGCCGGTGATCTCGAACCACAGGCCGCCCAGGAAGGAGGAGGCGATGTAGAAGATCATCACCACCAGCTGGACCGAGTCGTTCGGCACCCCGTAGCCGATCGCGATGCCCAGCGCGGTGAAGGCCAGCGAGCCGAGCCAGATCACCAGGAACGCGCCGATCCAGTGGCTGGCCGGCAGGTGCACGCCGCTGAAAGCGCCGACAATGAAGACGATCAGGGTGGCCGGGATGGTCACCGCGGTCGCGGCGCCGACCTTGCCGATCACGTAGCCGTTGCCGGGCAGCGCGGTCAGCCGCAGCTGCCGGGTCCAGCCCTCCTTGCGCTCCTGCGCGATCTTCTGCGCGTTGGTGGTCAGCGCGGCGCCGAGGGCGCCGAAGGAGGCCATGGAGACCAGGAAGTAGGTCTTGATCGGCACGCCGGAGAAGTCCCCCTTGGCGCTGTTGCCGATCAACAGGAACAGGATGGTCGGGTAAAGGATGGTGAAGAACATCACCCGCCGGTTGCGCACCGCCCGCAGGATCTCCAGGCGGGTCAGGGCGATCACGCCGGTCATCGCGCGTCCTCCATCTCGTTCTCGTTCTCGTTCTCGCCGTTGTCCTGCTGGGTGATCGCCACGAAGGCCTGCTCCAGGCCCAGGGCGCTGATCTCGATCTGCTCGGGCCGCAGCCCGGCGTCGAAGACCGCGTAGAACGTCTTGTCCGAGTCCGAGCTCTGGATCTGGACCCGGTCGTTGTTCATCTCCAGCGACACCACGTTGGGCAGCATCAGCAGCTGGTCGCGGCTGACGCCGGGCAGCCGGAAGGAGATGCGCTGGGTGCCCGCCTGCGCCTTGATGTCCGCGGCGGTGCCGCGGGCCAGCAGCCGGCCCTTGTTGATCACGATCACCAGGTCGGCGACCTGGTCGGCCTCCTCCAGGTAGTGGGTGGCGAACAGGATCGTCTTGCCGCGCTCGGCCTGGTCGCGCATCGCCTGCCAGAAGGCCTGGCGGCTCTCCACGTCCATGCCGGTGGTCGGCTCGTCGAGCACGATCAGGTCGCTGTCGCCTGCGATGGCGATGGCGAACCGCACCCGCTGGCCCTGGCCGCCGGAGAGCTTGTCGACCTTGCGCTCGGCGATGTCGGCGATGTTCGCCCGCTTGAGCACCTCGTCCACCGCGAGCGGCTTGGGGTGCAGTTTGGTCATCAGCGTCATCAGCTCGCGGACGGTCACGTCCGTCATCAGGCCGCTGGTCTGCAGCATCGCGCCGACCCGCCCCGACAGCACCGCTTCGCGCGGGCTCTTGCCGTACACCCGCACGGTGCCCGCGGTCGGCCGCTTGAGGCCGAGCAGCATGTCGATGGAGGTGGACTTGCCCGCCCCGTTCGGGCCGAGGAACGCGACCGTGCGGCCCTGCGGAATGTCGAGGGTGAGCTCGTTCACCGCCTTGACCGCGCCGAAGTGCTTGGAGACGGCGTCGAACGTCACCGCCGCGAGCGGTTGTCCTGCGCCGTCTGTTCCCATAGTCATCGATCCAATCCCGTCGTCGTCTTGATCCCCCCGGGACGTCCCATGTCCCGGCGACTAAGACCATCGAACCGGATCAGACCGCGTGATGTCAGTGTGCGACGTCGTGAACCCGGCATGACGGTTGTCATGCCGGGTTCGTGCCGCTGTCGCGCGAGTGGCGTGACGACGGGTGAATCCGCGGGTGGCGCGGTCAGTGCAGCAGGCCGCCGAGAATGCCGGTCGGGGACGGGCTCGGTGACGGCGAGGGGTGCGAGCCGCCGCCGGAGCCGCCGCCGCTGTGGCTGCCGCCGCTGCCGCCCGTGCCACCGGTCGGGCTGCCGGTCGCGCCGCGCGAACCGCCGGTC
>JBOHCW010000694.1:0-26995 GCA_050725375.1 Actinocrinis sp.
CTGTCGGGCACCGTGCAGAACGACATCCTCAAGGAGTACGTGGCGCGCGGCACCTACATCTATCCGCCGCGTCCGTCCCTGCGCATCGTCACCGACATCTTCGAGTTCTGCGAGCGCGAGCTGCCGAAGTGGAACACCATCTCCGTCAGCGGTTATCACATCCGCGAAGCGGGATCGACGGCCGTCCAGGAAGTGGCGTTCACGTTCGCCCATGGCATCGCCTACGTGCAGGCGGCAATCGAGCGCGGCCTCGATGTCAACGAGTTCGGCCAGCGCATCTCGTTCTTCTTCAACGCGCACAACCGCCTGCTCGAGGAGATCGCGAAGTTCCGCGCGGCGCGGCGCATTTGGGCGCGCATCATGCGTGACGAGTTCGGTGCCAAGGACCCCAAGTCGCAAATGCTGCGCTTCCACACGCAAACCGCGGGTGTGCAACTGACGGCGCAACAGCCGGAGGTGAACATGGTCCGGGTCGCGCTCCAGGCGCTCGGCGCGGTGCTCGGCGGCACGCAGTCGCTGCACACGAACTCCTTCGACGAGGCGATCGCGCTGCCCACGGAGAAGGCCGCGCGGCTCGCCCTGCGCACCCAGCAGGTCATCGCGTACGAGACGGACGTGACCAAGACCGTCGACCCGTTCGCCGGCTCGTACGTGATCGAGCGGTTGACCGACGATCTCGAAGGCGAGATCGGCGCCCTGATGGACCGGGTCGAGTCGCTCGGCGGCGCGGTGGCCGCGATCGAGCACGGCTTCCAGAAGGCGGAGATCGAGCGCTCGGCCTACCGGATCACGCAGGAGATCGACGGCGGCGAGCGCGTCGTGGTCGGCGTCAACAAGTTCACCGTGGACACCGAGGAGCCGTACGAGCCGCTGCGCGTCGACCCGACCATCGAGGCGCAACAGGCGGAGCGGCTGGCCAAGCTGCGCACCGATAGGTCAGGGGACGACGTGGACCATGCGCTCGATGACGTGAAGCGGGCGGCCTCAGGCACCGACAACGTGCTGTACCCGATGCGCGAGGCGCTCAAGGCGCGTGCGACCGTCGGCGAGGTCTCACACGCACTGCGCTCGGTATGGGGTACATACGTTCCGACCGACGCGTTCTGATTCGCCCTGTTTACACCTGTGACCTGCGGCGCCCTGCACGGGCGCCGTAGTCATTACGGGTGGGACCCATGACCCTTTAGGGCCATCTTGGTCAACTTCAAGTTTTCATATAGCGCAACTACTGGGATCCGCAGGATTGACCGGTCTACCGTGGGGTATGACCTTTAGCCTTCCGCCGGGATCCCCGGACCGGACCGCGGCCGCCGCCGCGTCGTCGCGGCTCGCCGCGTTTCTGGGCCGCCGGGAGGCCGAGCTGATCGCGCTGCGCCGGGACCTGCACCGCAACCCCGAGCTCGGCCGCCGCGAGACGCGCACCACCGCGCGCATCGTCGAGGCGTTGGCGGCGGCGGGCCTCAAGCCGCGCACGCTGCCGAACGGTACCGGCGTCATCTGTGACATTGACCCGCGCGACATTGACCCGCGCGACATCGACCTCGCCGGGGGCGGCCGGCTCGCCATCCGGGCGGACATCGACGCGCTGCCGATCCAGGAGGCCGACGACGCGGCGGTCCGTTCGACCGTCGACGGCGTCTCGCACGCCTGCGGCCACGACATCCACACCACCGCGGCCCTCGGCGCCGCGCTGTTCCTGGCCGAGCAGGCCGCCGAGGGCAGGCTGCGGCGCGGCGTGCGGCTGGTGTTCCAGCCCGCCGAGGAACTGCTGCCCGGCGGCGCGATCGACATGGTCGAGGCCGGGGCACTGGACGGGGTCGGCTCGATCATCGGCGTGCACTGCGACCCGAAGGTGGACGCCGGACGGATCGGCCTGCGGGTCGGCGCGCTGACCGCCGCCTGCGACACGCTGACCGTGCGGCTGTCCGGCCCCGGCGGCCACACCGCGCGCCCGCATCTGACGGTGGATCTGGTCTACGCGCTCAGCGCCCTGGTCACCGAGCTGCCCGCGGCCCTCTCCCGCCGGATGGACCCGCGGGCCGGCGTCTCGCTGGTGTGGGGCGCGATCAGCGCCGGGCACGCCGCGAACGCCATCCCGCAGTCCGGCGAGGCCAGCGGCACCGTGCGCTGCATGGACCAGCGCGCCTGGGGCCAGGCCCCGGACCTGATCCTGGAGCTGGTCGACTCGGTGGCCTCGACCTACGGCGCCAAGACCGAGCTCGAATACGTGCGCGGCGTGCCGCCGGTGATCAACGACGCGGACGTGGTCGACCTGCTGCGCGAAGCCGCGCAGCGCGCCCTCTCGGTGCCCGGCGGCGCGGGCCACGACGGGATCGTGCAGGTCGAGCAGTCGATGGGCGGCGAGGACTTCTCCTGGTACCTGCAGCACGTGCCCGGCGCGATGGCCCGGCTCGGTGTGCGCACGCCCGGCGACCCGACGCCGCGCGATCTGCACCAGCCGACCTTCAAGGCGGACGAGGCGGCCATCGCCGTGGGCATCCGGTTCTTCGCCGAGGCGGCGCTGCTCGCCGACGCCGGCTGACCGGCGGGTCGGATCGAGTCAGGGCCCGGTCCCCGAACGCGCCTGAGAACAGTTTGACGATCATGGTCCTGTTATGAACCGTAAGCGCTGATAGGGCATCCGCCGCCCGGAAAACCGACATTGGCGATCATCACCCGGGTTCGCCCGTTTACAGTCACCCGGAGTGCTACACCCGTGGCATTGGGCCATGCTGACGACATGGCCGCGACCGTCGCGCATCACGTTTTCATCTCGGGTTCCCACCGGAGCAGTTGCTTTCCGCGCACGGGGAAAGACTTCGCCGGGAACGCCGGTCGCCGCGACTTATTCTCGCTTGATCGGCCGCACAGCGCCGCAGTTCTTCTCTTCAGGAGGTTTCCGTGAAGCAAACCAGGTTGGTGGCGGCGCTCGCGGTGGTCGGACTGGCCGCCGCGGCCTGCGGATCCAAGCCGGTGAGCACGAATTCGGGTTCGAGCGCCGGGGCCAGCACGGCTGCCGGCGGCGGCTCGGGCGCCAGCAGCTTCACGGCTTGTATGGTCACCGACACCGGCGGCATCGACGACCACTCCTTCAACACCGCGGCCTGGGCCGGCATGCAGAAGGCGCAGACCGACGGCAAGGCGACCGTCTCCTACGTGCAGTCGGTCACCGAGAACCAGTACTCCTCGAACATCAGCTCGCTGGTCACCAAGGGCTGCAAGCTGATCGTGACCGTCGGCGGCCTGATGGCCGACGCGACCACGGCCGCGTCCAAGTCCAACGCCTCGCAGCAGTTCGCCATCGTCGACTCCGGCTCGGTGGCCCCGAACATCAAGGGCCTGGAGTTCAACACCGCGCAGGGCGCCTTCCTCGGCGGCTACCTGGCCGCGGGCCTGAGCCAGTCCGGCAAGGTGGCCACCTTCGGCGGGCTGCCGATCGCCCCGGTCACCGTCTACATGGACGGCTTCTGGGAAGGCGTGCAGTACTACAACTCCAAGCACAACACGAAGGTCCAGGTCCTGGGCTGGAACGAGACCACCCAGCAGGGCTCCTTCGCCCAGTCCTTCACCGACCAGAACCTCGGCAAGCAGCTGGCCCAGCAGTTCGTGAGCCAGGGCGCGGACATCGTCTTCCCGGTCGCCGGCGGCACCGGCCTCGGCGCGCTGGCCCAGGCCCAGCAGTCCAACGGCGCGCTGAACGCGATCTGGGTCGACACCGACGGCTACACCGCCGCGCCGCAGTACAAGAGCGTGCTGATCACCTCGGTGCTCAAGGGCATCGGGGACGCGGTGACCAAGACGGTCGAGGACACCTCGGCCGGCAACTACTCCGAGACCCCGTACGTCGGCACCCTGGCCAACGGCGGCACCGGCCTGGCGCCGTACCACGACTGGCAGTCGAAGGTCCCGGCGGCGCTGACCGCCGAGCTGGACACGGTCAAGCAGGGCATCATCGCCGGCACCATCACCATCAAGTCGAAGGCCCAGCCCAAGTAGCGTCCAAGACGCGCCCGGCACGGTGGTACGGCCGCCGTGCCGGGCGCGCCCGCGCCGCCGGAAGGGCCCGATGGTAGGTTGCGCCCCGCCACTGTGCCTCTCCGGGACACTGTGCCTCTCCGGGGACAAGGCGCCTCCGAGAGACACCGCCACACACGCACGGGAAGGGTCCGAGGTGCGTCTGGAACTTCGCGGCATCACCAAGCGCTTCGGCCCGCTGGTGGCCAACGACCGCATCGACCTGGTCGTCGAGCCCGGTGAGATCCATGCCCTGCTGGGCGAGAACGGCGCGGGCAAGTCCACGCTGATGAACGTCCTGTACGGGCTCTACCGCCCGGACGAGGGCGAGATCCTGGTGGACGGCGCGGCCCGCGAGCTGCGTGGACCGCGCGACGCCATCGCCTCCGGCATCGGGATGGTGCACCAGCACTTCATGCTGGTGCCGGTCTTCACGGTGGCCGAGAACGTGGTACTCGGCGACGAGGACGTCGCCGCCGGCTTCGGCGCCCCGTTCGGCTGGCTCGACCGGCGCAGGGCCCGGCGCGACGTGCGCGAGGTCTCCGAGCGCTACGGGCTGCCGGTCGACCCGGACGCCCGGGTCGAGGACCTGCCGGTCGGCGTGCAGCAGCGGGTCGAGATCGTCAAGGCCCTGGTGCGCGAGGCCCAGGTGCTGATCCTGGACGAGCCGACCGCCGTGCTCACCCCGCAGGAGATCGACGACCTGTTCACCGTGATGGACAACCTGCGCAAGGCCGGCAAGTCCATCGTGTTCATCACCCACAAGCTCAAAGAGGTCAAGGCCATCGCCGACCGGATCACCGTGATCCGGCGCGGCCGGGTGGTCGGCACGGCGGGCCCGGCGATGACCGAGCAGGAGCTGGCCGCGATGATGGTCGGCCGCGCGGTGCAGCTGACCGTGGACAAGACCCCGGCCAGGCCGGGCGCCACGGCCTTCAACGTCAGCAACCTGACGGTGCTCGACCCGCACGGCCACGCGGCCGTGGACGACGTGTCGTTCTCGGTGCGCGAGGGCGAGGTGCTGGGCATCGCCGGCGTGGACGGCAACGGCCAGTCCGAGCTGGCCCGCGCGATCCTCGGCCTGGTCCCGGTGCATGCGGGGTCGATCACCCTCGACGGCCGGGAGCTGGTCGGGCGCAGCACCCGCGAGGCGCTGGACGCCGGGATCGGCTACGTGCCCGAGGACCGCTCGCTCGACGGGCTGGTCGGCGGCTTCACCGTCGCGCAGAACCTGGTGCTCGACCTGTACAAGAGCAAGCCGTTCGCCGGTCCGCTCTCGCTCGACCTGGGCGAGATCGGGCGCAACGCGAAGAAGCGGATCGAGGAGTTCGACATCCGCCCGACCGACCCGGACCACGTGGCGGGTCAGCTGTCCGGCGGCAACCAGCAGAAGGTCGTGGTCGCCCGCGAGATGTCCAGGCCGCTGCGGCTGCTGGTGGCCTCGCAGCCGACCCGCGGCGTGGACGTCGGCGCGCAGGAGTTCATCCACCGGCGGATCGTGGCCGAGCGCGACCAGGGCCGGCCGGTGGTGATCGTGTCCACGGAGCTGGACGAGGTGCTCTCGCTGGCCGACACGGTCGCCGTCATGTACCGGGGGAAGATCGTCGGCGTGGTGTCCCCGGACGCCTCGCGGGAGGAGATCGGTCTGCTGATGGCCGGCATCACGGACGGCGGGACGGGCGCGGCGGCGGCCGAGGCCCGCGAGCCGTCCGGCGCGGATCAGGGCGCTGACGATCAGGGATCTGACACACAGCCGCCCGACGTGCGGGGCACCGAGACGCCCGAGACGCCCGAGACGCGGGAGCCGCGGCCATGACGACCGAGACCACACAACCGGAGCCGCACACCGACGAGCCGCCCGGCGGGCTGAGCGCGATCATCCGCGACGTCTTCAACGCGGAGAACTCGCTGCTGGTCACCTTCCTGGCGATCCTGCTCGCGCTGGTCGTCGGCGCGATCCTGATGGTCGTCTCCGACACCGCGGCGCTGTCCAAGGCCAGCTACTTCTTCAGCTCGCCGGGCGACTTCCTCTCCGCCGGCTGGCACGACATCGCCAACGGCTACACGGCGCTGTTCAAGGGCGCGATCTTCAACCCGTCCACCGTGCACGGCACGCCCTCGCAGTTCTTCGGCCCGATCGCCAACACGCTGCTGAACGCCACGCCGCTGATCTTCGGCGGACTGGCGGTCTCGCTGGCGTTCCGCGCCGGGCTGTTCAACATCGGCGGCCAGGGCCAGCTGATCGTCGGCGCGATCTTCGCCGCCTACGTCAGCTTCGCCTGGAATCTGCCGACCGGCCTGCACCTGATCGCCGCGATCCTGGCCGGCGCGCTCGGCGGCATGCTGTACGGCGCGGTGGTCGGCTGGCTCAAGGCCTGGCGCGGCGCCCACGAGGTGATCGTCACGATCATGCTCAACTACGTGGCCTTCTTCCTGCTGGGCTATCTGCTCAACGCCAACGGCTTCCACGACCCGACCAAGTTCGGCCAGGCGGTCTCCAGGCCCGCCGACGCGAACGCGCGGCTGCCGCACCTGTTCGGCGACCAGGTGGTCACCGACGTCGGCCTGGTGATCGCGATCGCGGCCGCGTTCGCCGCCGCCTGGTTCCTCAACCGTTCCAAGCTCGGCTTCGAGGTGCGCGCGCTCGGCATCAACCCGCGCGCGGCGCGCACCGCCGGCATCAACATCGGGCGCACCCAGGTGATCGCGATGGCGCTGTCCGGACTGCTGTTCGGCCTGGTCGGCGTGATGCAGGCGCTGGGCACCACGAACCCGAACAACAACTCCCTCAGTCCCAACATCGACGCCGGGCTCGGCTTCAACGCGATCACCGTGGCGCTGCTGGGCCGCAACAAGCCCTGGGGCATCGTGTGGGCCGCGCTGCTGTTCGGCGCCTTCGAGGCGGGCGCCTCGGTGATGCAGGCCAGCGCCGGGCTGCCGGTGGACATCGTCACCGTGGTCCAGGCCGTCATCGTGATCTTCGTGGCCGCGCCGCGGATCGTGCAGGAGATCTTCCGGCTGCGCGCCCGGCGCGTGCCCGCCCCGACCGGAGGCCAGTCGTGACCGCCAGCACCGCCGCCCTCGCCGCGCCCGTCGAGCGCCGGGCCGACCGCGCCAACCTGGTCCCCGGGCTGGCACAGGCGGCCGTCGGCTTGTACGGGCTGTGGGCCTTCGGCCTGGGCACCCGCACCTCGCACAGCGCGCAGGCCGCGGTCGGCATGGCTCTGAACCCGAACGCGCCCGGCGCGCTGGGCATGGAGAGGTTCGACGCGGCGCCGGTCGCGCTGGTGCTCAGCGCGCTGTGCATCGTGTGCGGACTGATACGCGCCTTCGTCAAGATCAGCCCGGTCGCGCGACGGTGGCTGACGGTCGGTTACGTCGCCTTCTTCGTCATCGCGTTCCTGGTGTGGGCCTCGGCCGGCACGAGCGCGTTCGGCGGGGTGAGCCTGCCCGGCGTGCTCAACAACACCCTGATCGTGTCCGTCCCGCTGATCCTCGGCGCGCTGTGCGGCATCATCTGCGAGCGCTCCGGCGTGGTGAACGTGGCGATCGAGGGCCAGTTCCTGTTCGGCGCCTTCGCCTCGGCGATGGCCGCGACGATGGCGAACTCGGTGTGGATCGGCCTGATCGTCGGCTGCCTCGCCGGCGCGCTGCTCGGCGCGCTTCTGGCGGTCCTGGCCAACCGGTACCACATCGAGCAGGTCGTGCTCGGCGTCGTGCTGAACGTCTTCGCGCTCGGCCTGACCACCTTCCTCTACAACAAGGTGCTCTCGGCGAACGCCACGCCGTACAACCAGCCGCCGATCTTCCACACGCTGCGCATCCCCGGACTGGCCGGCATCCCGGTCATCGGCGAGGTGCTGTTCGACCAGAACATCCTGTTCTACCTGACCTGGGGCATCCTCGCGGTCGTGCAGGTCGCGCTGTTCCGCACCCGCTGGGGCCTACGCACCCGCGCGGTCGGCGAGCACCCGCGCGCGGCCGACACGGTCGGCATCAAGGTGCTCGGCACCCGCTACCGCAACGTGATCATCGCCGGGCTGATCTCCGGACTCGGCGGGGTCTGGCTCACCATCGGCCAGGTCGGCGCGTTCACCACCAACATGTCCTCCGGAAAGGGCTTCATCGCGCTGGCGGCGCTGATCGTCGGGCGCTGGTCGCCGGTCGGCGCGATGGGCGCGGCGCTGCTGTTCGGCTTCGTCGGCGGGCTGAACAACTCGCTCTCCTCGCTGGAGACCCCGATCCCCGGCCAGATCCTGTCCATGGCGCCCTACCTGGCCACGGTGTTCGTGGTCGCCGCGCTCGGCGGCGTGGTGCGCGCCCCGGCGGCCGAGAACCAGCCGTACGTCAAGGGATGAGGGCTCGATGACGCACGAAGCCGGGGCCGGCGTCGACTGGGCGGCGCTGCGTGACGCGGCCCGTGACGCGATGGCCCACGCGTACGCGCCGTACTCGAACTATCCGGTCGGCGCGGCAGCGGTGGTCGACGACGGCCGGACGGTGTCCGGCTGCAACGTCGAGAACGCCTCGTACGGCGTGACGCTGTGCGCCGAGTGCGGCCTCGTCTCCGCGCTGCACCTGAGCGGCGGCGGACGGCTCGTCGCGTTCGCCTGCGTGGACGGTCACGGCAATACCCTGATGCCGTGCGGACGCTGCCGGCAACTGCTGTTCGAGCACGGCGGCAGGGAACTGCTCGTCGACACGCCCCAAGGCATCCTGACCATGGACGACGTGCTCCCTCAGGCGTTCGGCCCCGACAACCTGCGTTAGCGCCGCCTTCACCTCGCGAGAGAGCACGAGCACCATGAACGTCATCGACGTGATCCGGGCCAAGCGGGACGGCGGCGAGCTGACCGACCCGCAGATCGACTGGGTGATCCGCGCCTACACCGACGGCGTGGTCGCCGACGAGCAGATGTCGGCGCTGGCCATGGCGATCCTGCTCAACGGGATGACCCGGCGCGAGATCAACCGGTGGACCGACGCGATGATCGGCACCGGCGAGCGGATGGACTTCTCCGCGCTGGACCGGCCGACCGCCGACAAGCACTCCACCGGCGGCGTCGGCGACAAGATCACCCTGCCGCTGGCCCCGCTGGTGGCCGCGTGCGGCGCGGCCGTGCCGCAGCTGTCCGGGCGCGGGCTCGGCCACACCGGCGGCACCCTGGACAAGCTGGAGTCGATCCCGGGCTGGCGCGCGCGGCTGTCCAGCGAGGAGATGTTCTCGGTGCTGCGCGAGGTCGGCGCGGTGGTCTGCGCGGCCGGCGACGGGCTCGCCCCGGCCGACCGGAAGCTGTACGCGCTGCGCGATGTGACCGGCACCGTCGAGTCGATCCCGCTGATCGCCTCCTCGATCATGTCCAAGAAGATCGCCGAGGGCACCGGGGCGCTCGTGCTCGACGTGAAGGTCGGCTCCGGGGCGTTCATGAAGGACCTCGGCCAGGCGCGCGAGCTGGCCGAGACCATGGTCGCGCTCGGCACCGACCACGGCGTGCGCACCGTCGCGCTGCTGACCGATATGAGCGTTCCGCTCGGCCTGACCGCCGGCAACGCGCTGGAGGTGCGCGAGTCGGTCGAGGTGCTGGCCGGGGGAGGGCCGGCCGACGTGGTCGAGCTCACGCTCGCGCTGGCCCGCGAGATGCTGGCCGGCGCCGGCCTCGAGGGGGTGGACCCGGCCGGGAAACTGGCCGACGGCTCGGCGATGGACGCGTGGAAGCGGATGATCCGCGCTCAGGGCGGCGACCCGGACGCCGCGCTCCCGCAGTCGAGGGAGCGCCACGTCCTGGTCGCGCCGGCCTCCGGGACGCTGACGAAGCTGGACGCGCTCGCCGTCGGCATCGCGGCCTGGCGGCTGGGCGCGGGCCGCACGCGTAAAGAGGACGCCGTGCAGGCCGGCGCCGGGATCGAGTTGCACGCGAAGCCCGGCGACTCGGTCGTGGCCGGCGCACCGCTGCTGACCCTGCACACGGACACGCCGGAGCGCTTCGAGGCCGCCCTCGCCGACTTGGCCGGCGCGTACGCCATCGCCGAACCGGCGTCGGCCGCAGCGCACGCGATGTCCGCCGTGGACGGTGTGCCTGGCGCCGCCCCGGCGGAAGGTGGGCCCTCGCTCATCCTGGAGCGCGTTTCCGCATAGGGTGGCGCGGTGAATGAAACGACTTCCCTCACCGAGGACGAAATCAGGCAGGCGCCGAAAGTGGCCCTGCACGACCACCTCGACGGCGGTCTGCGCCCGCAGACCGTGATCGAGCTGGCCGACGCGGCCGGCTACACCGGGCTGCCGTCCCGCGACGCGGCGAAGCTCGGCGAGTGGTTCCGCGACGCGGCCGACTCCGGATCGCTGCCGCGCTATCTGGAAACCTTCGACCACACCATCGCGGTCATGCAGAGCGCCGACGCGCTGCGCCGGGTGGCCGCCGAGACGGTCGAGGACCTGGCCGCCGACGGCGTCGTGTACGCCGAGAGCCGCTACGCGCCCGAGCAGCACCTGCGCAACGGCCTCACCCTGGACGAGGTCGCCGAGGCGGTCAACGCCGGCTGCCGCGAGGGCGAGGAGCGCGCCGCCGCGTCCGGCCACCTCATCAAGGTCGGCACGCTGGTGACCGCGATGCGGCAGAACACCGAGCCGGGCCACAGCCTGAAGATCGCCGAGCTGGCCGTGCGCCACCGTGACGGCGGCGTGGCCGGCTTCGACATCGCCGGGCCCGAATTCGGCTTCAGCCCGGACCTGCACGCCGACGCGTTCAAGTACCTGCGCGAGCAGTTCTTCCGCTTCACCATTCACGCCGGCGAGGCCGACGGCCCGTCGTCGATCGCCGCGGCGCTGCTCAACGGCGCGGACCGGCTCGGCCACGGCGTGCGGATCATCGAGGACGTCGAGTTCGCCGAGGACGGGGCCACGCTCGGCCGGATCGCCGCCTACGTGCGCGACAAGCGGATCGCGCTGGAGGTGTGCCCGTCGTCGAACCTGCAGACCGGGATCGCCGGCTCGATCGCCGACCACCCGATCCAGCGGCTGTACGAGCTCGACTTCAACGTCACCGTCAACTGCGACAACCGGCTGATGAGTGGTACCTCGATGAGCCGCGAGTTCGCCCTGCTGTCCGAGGCGTTCCACTGGGACCTGTCCGACATGGAGCTGGTGGCGCTCAACGCGATCGACGCCGCGTTCCTGTCGCACGACGTGCGCGACGCGGTCAGCGACCAGATCATCAACGGCTTCGCCGACCTGCGCGGCGACGAGGACGAGGACTGACCCCGGCCGTACGCGCTCTGACAGAGGACTGAGAGCTACCGGCACGGCGCGGACGGCTCCCCTTACGGGGCCGTGCGCGCCGTGCTGTTCGGGGGCTGGTGACGACGAGCGCCGGCCGCCTGCTCAAACCGGGGCCGCGCCGTCACTGCGACGGCGTCTGGTCCACCCGCATCGGAATGTACTGGTTCGTGGTGTCCGAGCAGGAGTTCCAGTTCACCGTGGCCGACCCGGCGAGCTGTATCCCCACCGAGATCGTGCCGTTGTAGTACTGCATCGTGCAGATGAACTGGGCCTTGGCCCGCGACGTGAGCACCTGGTCGATGCCGTAGGCGCCGAACAGGCCGCCGGCCCGGATCTTGACCCGCAGCGAGGCGGGCACCTCCGTGGTGAACCCGGCCGCCTGCTCGGTCCGGTCCGGCCCGTCGATCAGCGCCTTGAGCACCGTGTCCTCGGTGATCGAGCCGCTGGACGGGCGGTACGCCGGGGCCAGCCGCTCGTCCTGGTAGAAGTAGACCAGGAACTGGCCGGAGCCGGCCCCGGCGTCCGCGCTCTGCGGCGGCGAGCCGGTCAGCGCGGCCGGAGCCGGACCCAGCGCGGTGATGCCGGTCGGCTGGATCCCGCAGGCCGCCGCCGGCAGCGCCAGCGCCAGCGCCGCGCCGACCCCCAGCACGCTGCGGCGCCTCGACCTCACGCGTTCACCCCCTGCGTCCTGCTGAACGGCGTCGGTCCCGATCCCGGGCCGCCGCCCGGACCCTGCTGCGGCCCGGCCCCCGGCTGCTCGTCCGAGCTCGCGCCGGGTGCGTCGTCGGGCTCCAGGTCCCCGTCCGGGGCCTTCGGGAATTTGAACGTGAAGACGGCGCCGCCCTGCGGACGGTTGCCTGCGGACAGCGCGCCGCCGTGCATACGCGCGTTCTCGAAGGCGATCGACAGGCCGAGGCCGCTTCCTTCGGAGCGGCCCCGCGCCTTGTCCGCCTTGTAGAAGCGGTCGAAGATGTGCGGCAGCGCCTCGGCCGGGATACCGGGGCCGGAGTCGGCCACCTGGATCAGCACGAAGGCGCCGTGGTCGAAGATGCCCAGGTCGACCGGCTCGCCGCCGTGCTTCAGCGCGTTGCCGACCAGGTTCGCCACCACCACGTCCATCCGCCGAGTGTCGATCCGCACGGCCAGCTGCGCCGGCCCGGAGACCGTCACCTTCGCCGTCCAGCCGCGCGCGGCCAGCGTCGCCTCGACCAGCTCGGGCAGGTTGATGTCCTCGATCCGCACCGAGGCGGTGCCCGCGTCGAAGCGGGAGATCTCCATCAGGTCCTCGACCAGCCGGGCCAGCCGCTTGGTCTCGTTGGCGATCAGGTGCGCGGCCGAGATGGTGGTCGGGTCGGCGTCCTCGACGTCCTCCAGCACCTCGGTCACCGCGGTCATCGCGGTCAGCGGGGTGCGCAGCTCGTGCGAGACGTCCGCGACGAACCGGCGCGAGGCCGCGTCCATCGCGCGCAGCTCGGCTATCGAGCGGGCCAGCGCCTCGGCGGTCTCGTTGAAGGTGCGCGAGACGTCCGCGATCTCGTCGGTGCCCTTGACCTCCAGGCGCACGTCGAGGTCGCCCTGGCCGAGCATCCGCGCGGCGTGGCCGAGCCGGCGGATCGGCACCAGCACGTTGCGGGTGGCCAGGAAGGCGACACCCGCGGCGCCGAGCAGCGCCAGGCCGCCGGAGACCGCGCCGACGGTGACCAGCTCGTTCAGGATCGCCTGCTCGGAGCTGAGCGAGGTGAACAGGTACACCTCGGGGCCGCTGGGCTTGATCCGGGTACCGGTCAGCACGTACGGGGTGCCGTTGATGATCGTGCGCTCCTGGACGACCTGCGTCTGCGCGGCCTCCTGGAAGCTCTTCGGGATGTCCTGGGCGCTGAACTGCGCGTTGCTCGGCGAGGTGCCGGAGGGCGTGATCAGCACGACCACGCCGCCGTCGCGCGCCATCGCCTCGGCGATCTGCACGTCGGTCTGCGGCGAGGTGGACTGCTGCAGCTGCTGGCCGTTCTGCTGCACGTCGAAGACCAGCTGCGTGTACGCGTTGCTCGTGACGCGGCTGATCAGCGCGTCGCGGATCAGGAAGTACGAGGCCGCGGTGATGATCGCGGCGGTGATGACGGCGACGGCGGCGAAGCCGATGAACAGCCGGGTGCGCATGCCGGACAGCCGCAGCCGGCGCCGGTGCATTCCGGCGCGCCGCCTGCGCGCTTCGCCGTCGCGGACGGCCGCTGGCTGTGGCATCGGCGCGCTGCGCGCCGCCACCGTCTTCCGGTTCACCGCCCGGTCACCTCGGGGGGTCCAGGCGGTAGCCGATCCCGCGCACCGTGCGTATAAGGCGCGGGTCCGACGGCACGACCTCGACCTTGGCGCGCAGCCGCTGCACACAGGCGTCGACGAGGCGTGAGTCGCCTAGGTAGTCGTGGTCCCACACCAGGCGCAGCAGCTGCTGGCGGGAGAGGGCTTGGCCGGGGCGGCGCGACAGCTCGACCAGCAGCTTCAGCTCGGTCGGGGTCAGCGAGATCGGTCCGCCGTTGCGGGTGACGGTCATCGCCGCGCGGTCCACCACCAGGTCGCCGAACACGGCCGTGTCGCCGACGTCGGAGACCCCGTTGCCGTGCCGGCGCAGCACGGCCCTGATGCGGGCGTCGAGCACACGCGGCTGGACCGGCTTGACCACGTAGTCGTCCGCGCCGGACTCCAGGCCGACGACCACGTCGATGTCGTCGCTGCGGGCGGTGAGCAGGATGATCGGCACCTGGTCGGTGCGCCTGATCCGGCGGCAGATCTCGAATCCGTCGATCCCCGGCAGCATCACGTCGAGCACCACGAGCTCCGGGCGCTGGGCCTGCCACATCTCCAGGGCCTCCTCGCCCGTGGAGGCGGTCGCGACTTGATGGCCCTGCCGGGTCAGCGCGAGTTCTATCGCCATCCGGATGGAGGGGTCGTCTTCCACGAGCAGGAGGTTGGGCACCTACCCATTCTTGCAAAAGTCACACGTGCGTGGTCGAGACCACTGCGGGTTTTAGCAGAGCTTCACGCAATCCCTCACCATCCGTTGTGAACTCGCGTTCGAAGCGTGATCGCCGCGGAGCGGGTGTGACGGACCGTGCCCGGCGGGTCGCGCGGCGGTGATCGCGCTTCGTTTCGTCGCAAAGCTGTGACGTGAGGCGCACGGGACGATGAAGTGCGGGAGCCAGGCTGGTTGCCATGAGCTTCCAGACTCTGGCACCCCAACCGACCCCCGCTTGGAAACGAGACGCGGAAATCCCCGCGCCCGGTTCCCGGCGCGCCGCCTCCGAGGCGCCCGCGGACTTCGCCGCGTACGTCGCCGAGCGCCGCTCCTCGCTGCTGCGCACCGCGCACCAGGTGGCGGGCGACCGCACCGAGGCCGAGGACCTGCTCCAGGAGGGTCTGCTCAAGACCTACCAGGCCTGGCACCGGATCGAGGACAAGGCAGTGGTCGGCTCGTACCTGCGCCGGACCATGACGAACCATCAGATCTCGCAGTGGCGCAAGCGCCGGGTGGAGGAGTACCCGACCGACGAGCTGCCCGAGCACGGCTACGACGGCGAGTCGATGGCCCAGGTCGAGATGCGCGTCGCGGTGGCCCGCGCGCTGATGCGGCTGTCCGCGCGGGACCGCGAGGCGTTGTCGCTGCGGTACTACGGCTCGTACACCGACACTGAGATCGCCGAGCGCATGGGCGTCTCGGTCGGCACGGTCAAGTCCGCGCTGTGGCGCGCGCTGCGCAAGCTGCGCGACGACCCGGCGCTGCGGCCGCTGGCCGGCTACGTCTCGCAGAACGCCGAATGGCTGACGGAGCCGCACGCCGCGGCGTGACGCGCGCGGGTGAAGGATCGTATTGATACGGCCTCGGGCGGCCGCAGGACGGCGACGGACAGGCCTTCCACTTCAACCACGCTCGGTAGTGTGGAAGTCTTGCGCCGGAAGAACTGCGTTCAATGAACCACAGGGCCGACACGGGAGCGATCCACCGCCATGCCTGAGACGTTGAAGAAGCTGCGCGAACCGGCGGCCCTGGCCGCCGTGCTGTTCGCGGGCCTGGTCCTGCTGGTGGGTGTCATTAACCTGCTGGCTCCCCCGTCGAGCGGCGGGGTGTCCGAGCCCTTCGCCAACCGCGCCGCCGACCAGGTCGGCAGGTTCCTGAGCCTGGACGTGGCCATCGCGGTCGCGGTCGGGGTGTACCTGGCCAACCACGTGGCCCCGGCGCTGCCCAAGGCCCGGCTGATCACCCTGATCGCGCTGGTCGAGTCCGGCGTCGCGGTGGTGTTCGGCGTGATCACCGGGCTGGCGCAGTTCGGCGCGGGCGGCCTGGGCGGCGAGGGCAAGTTCCTCGGCTTCCTCGCGGCGGTCGGCGGCGCGGCCGTCGTCGGCGTCGCGGCCCTGTACGTCTGGACGACCTGGCAGACGCACGCGGCGCAGTCGCCGCGTCCGGCCGGGGGCCAGCGGTTCCAGCCGGGTGGCGGCAACTGGCAGGGCGGTGGCGGCGCGGGTGGTGCGGGCGAGCAGCAGTACCCGCAGCAGAGCCCGCCGCCCGGAGGCTTCGGCTGGACGCCGCAGCAGGGCCAGCAGCAGCCGCCGCAGGCGGGTCAGCAGGGACAGTCGGGCCCGACCGCGTTCGGCCAGCAGCAGGTGCCGGGCGCCGGCGCCGCACAGCAGCCCTTCGGCGTGGACCGCACGCAGCTTCTGCCGCCCGTGCAGGCTGGTGGCCAGCCGCCGCAGCCGCCGCAGCACCAGGCTCAGCCGCAGTCACAGCCGCAGCCCGGCGGCTACTTCGGCGAGCAGCAGGCGGGCGCCGCGCCGCAGCCCCCGCTGCCGCCGACGATGCAGGACTACGCGGCGCAGCAGTCGCCGTGGTCGCCAGGCGTCACCGGCGGGGCGTTCAGTGCCCCCCAGCCGCCCCAGCCCCCGCAGCCGACACAGCCGCCGCAACCGGCACAGCAGATTCCGCCGGCCCGCAACCAGGAGCAGGACCAGCAGCGCGGCCCCTTCCAGGTCGGCGACTGGGGCTCGGACTGACGCTCGCGCCGGACGAACAAGATTTCGCCGGGAAGATCACACGCGCGGGGCCGCGGACCGATCATCGGTCGGTCCGCTGGTCAACCGCCGTTACTCCACCAGAGTGATGGTCCGTTACCTCGGATGGCTGCCCGGGGTTTGCATCGGTACCCGTCCGCACCAGGGACGATCAGAACTCTGAGGGGCAATCGATGCGTCAGTCAAGGGCAGCCGCACGCCACCGGGCCACACGACGCAAGGGCACCGGCGCGCGCCGTGTGGCGCTGACCACGATCGGCGCGGGCCTGGCCGTCGCGGCCGCCGCCCCGATGGCCTCGGCGGCGACCACGGCCGAGCAGCAGCCGCAGTCGGTCGCCGGGCTGTCGAACGGCGCGTTGGCCACCTCCGTGACGGCCGCGCACATGACGCAGGCCGACCTCTCGCGACTCGGCGCCTTCCGCCTGTATCCGCTGGCCGGCACCGGCCTGGACCCGCTCTCGAACGTGGTGGGCACCAACCTCGGCGGCGTGCCCGTGTCGACCAAGCCGGTCGCCGACATGGTCTCCGACGGCCTGCCGATGTCCGATCTGCCGGTGGTCGGCGCCCTGTTCCAGTCAGGGCACTGACCGGCCGGGCGCTGACCGGCCGTCAGGCTTCCGGGTAATCCTCTCAAGGCTCCCGTGCAGTGCTCGCTATACGCCCACCGGGTGCCAGACGGTCTTGGTTTCCAGGAACGACACGATGCGATCCACTCCCGGGTCGGCGGTCCAGTCCGGATCGAGGACCGGGCGGCGCAGGCGTTTGAGGTTCTGCGCCGCCTCCCGCTCCAGTTCGACCGCGAACCGCGCGTCGTCGACACCGGCCAGGTCCAGCGCGTTCACGTCGAGGTGGCCGGCCAGCGGCCGGCCCAGCTCGGCGATCCGGCCGGTCAGGATGTTGACGACGCCGCCGGGCAGGTCCGAGGTGGCCAGCACCTCGGCGAGGGTGATCGCCGGCAGCGCGGCGGACTGCGGCGCGACCACGACCGCCGTGTTGCCGGACACGATCACCGGCGCGAGCACCGAGACCAGGCCGAACAGCGACGGGCGTTCGGGCGCGAACAGCGCGACCACGCCGGTCGGCTCCGGCGAGGAGACGTTCCAGTACGGGCCGGCCACCGGGTTGACCGTGCCGCGCACCTGGCTGATCTTGTCCGACCAGCCCGCGTACCACACCCAGCGGTCGATCGCGGCGTCGACCTGTGCGACGGCCGAGTCCTCGGCGACGCCCTCGACCGAGGCCACCTCGTCGGCGAACTGCCCGCGCCGGCCCTCCAGCATCTCGGCGATGCGGTAGAGGATCTGGCCGCGGTTGTAGGCCGTCGCGCCGGACCAGCCGCCGAAGGCCGACCGTGCCGCCCGCACCGCGTCGCGTGCGTCCTTGCGGGAGGCGAGCGCGGCGTTCGCCAGGAACGCGCCGTGCGCGGAAGTCACCTGGAAACTCCGTCCGCTCTCCGAACGCGGGAACGCCCCGCCGATGTAGAGCTTGTAGGTCTTGCGCACCGCCAACCGCGCTCCGCCGCTCGCGTTCGTGCCGCGCGCATTAGTGCCTGCCGTACTCGGGTCAGGCATCTTCGCGATGGTCTTCGAGCCCGTCTCGGCATTCGTTTCAGCCGCGGTCGCAGTCGGACCGGTCTGCGCCTTGGCCATGCTCACGGCCTCGACGGTCTTCTTCGCGGCCGGCACGGCCTTCTTCGTCGCGCCGCGCTTCTGCGCGCCCTTTGCCGACTTCTCCGTCTCAGACATCGAGGTACGCCTCCAGACCGTGCCTGCCGCCCTCGCGGCCGTAACCGGACTCGCCGTAGCCGCCGAACGGCGACGAGGGATCGAACTTGTTGAACGTGTTCGCCCAGACCACGCCGGCCCGCAGCTTCTTGGAGATCGCCAGGATGCGCGAGCCCTTCTCCGTCCACACGCCCGCGGACAGTCCGTACGGCGTGTTGTTCGCCTTCGCCACCGCCTCCTCGGGCGTGCGGAAGGTCAGCACCGACAACACCGGTCCGAAGATCTCCTCGCGGGCGATCCGGTGCGTCGCCGAGACGTTCGTGAAGAGGGTGGGGGCGAACCAGTAGCCGCTCGACGGCAGTTCGCACGCCGGGGACCAGCGCTGTGCGCCCTCGGCCTCGCCGACCCCGACCAGCTCGGTGATCCTCGCCAGCTGCGCGGCCGAGTTGATCGCGCCGACATCGGTGTTCTTGTCCAGCGGGTCGCCGACGCGCAGCGTCGCCATCCGCCGGCGCAGCGCGTCCAGCAGTTCGGACTCGATCGACTCCTGCACCAGCAGCCGCGAACCGGCGCAGCACACCTGGCCCTGGTTGAAGAAGACCGAGTCGACGATCCCCTCGACCGCCTGGTCGAGCGGCGCGTCGTCGAACACGATGTTCGCCGCCTTGCCGCCCAGCTCCAGGGTGATCTTCTTGCGGCTGCCGGCCACCGCGCGCGCGATGCCGCGGCCGACCTCGGTCGAGCCGGTGAACGCGACCTTGTCCACGCCCGGATGCGCCACGAGAGCCGCACCGGTCCGGCCCGCGCCGGTCACGATGTTCACCACGCCGGGCGGCAGCTCGGCCTGCTGACAGATCTCGGCGAAGGCCAGCGCGGTCAGCGGCGTGGTCTCGGCGGGCTTGAGCACGACGGTGTTGCCGCAGGCCAGCGCGGGCGCGATCTTCCAGGCCAGCATCAGCAGCGGGAAGTTCCACGGGATCACCTGCGCGGCGACGCCCAGCGGCCTCGGATCCGGCCCGTAGCCGGCGTGGGAGAGCTTGTCGGCCCAGCCCGCGTAGTGGAAGAAGTGCGCCGCGACCAGCGGCAGGTCGATGTCGCGGGTCTCCCGGATCGGCTTGCCGTTGTCGATCGACTCCAGCACCGCCAGTTCGCGCGAGCGCTCCTGGATGATCCGGGCGATCCGGAACAGGTACTTGGCGCGCTGTGAGCCGGGCAGCCGCGACCACACCGACTCGTACGCCTCGCGAGCGGCGGCCACCGCACGGTCCACGTCCGCCTCGGACGCCACGGCGAACTCGGCCAGGACCTCCTCGGTGGCCGGATTCAGGGTCTTGAGCGCGCCGCCGGTCGCCGGCGTGAACGCGCCGCCGATGAACAGGTCGTAGCTCGGCTTGATCTCGACGATCGCGCGCGACTCGGGCGCCGGGGCGTATTCGAACAGCGACGCGGCGGCGCTCTGCGCCGGCCCGGTCGTCACGGGTGGGTTCTCGGTCTGCGGCATCGCTAGTCCACCGTCACGTAGTCGGGGCCGGAGTAGTTGCCGCTCGCCTGCTTCTGGCGCTGCATCAGCAGATCGTTGAGCAGCGAGGAGGCGCCGAACCGGAACCAGGCCGGGTCCAGCCAGTCCGGACCGCAGGTCTCGTTGACCACGACCAGGTACTTGATCGCGTCCTTCGCGGTGCGGATGCCGTCGGCCGGCTTCATCCCGACCATCCGGCCGCCGACCGCGCGGAAGTCGCGCACCGCCTCAAGCATCACCAGCGTCACGGGCAGCGTCGCGGCGGGGGAGACCTTGCCGGTGGAGGTCTTGATGAAGTCCGCGCCGGCCAGCATCGCCAGCCAGGAGGCGCGCCGCACGTTGTCGTAGGTGACCAGCTCGCCGGTCTCCAGGATCACCTTCAGGTGCGCCGGGCCGCAGGCCGCCTTCACCGCGGTGATCTGCTCGAACACCGTGCCGTAGCGCCCGGCCAGGAACGCGCCGCGGTCGATCACCATGTCCACCTCGTCCGCGCCGGACTCGACCGCGAACCTGGTGTCGGCCAGCTTCACCTCCAGCGAGGTGCGGCCGGACGGGAACGCGGTGGCCACCGACGCCACGTGGATGCCGGTACCGCGCACCTCGTGTTCGGCGACGGCGGCCATGTCCGGGTACACGCACACGGCCGCGACCTGCGGGCAGGTCGGGTCGGACGGATCGGGCCGGCGCGCCTTCGCGGCCAGCGACCGGACCTTGCCGGGCGTGTCCGCGCCCTCCAGCGTGGTCAGGTCGATCATCCGGATCGCCAGGTCGAGCGCGAAGCCCTTGGCGGTGGTCTTGATCGAACGGGTGCCGAGCCGCGCGGCCCGTGCCTCGGCGCCGACCTTGTCCACGCCGGGCAGCCCGTGCAGGAAACCGCGCAGCGCTCGCTCGCTGCCGGTCGCCGCGGCCAGGTCGAGGCGCCCCGCGCCGGCCCGCGGCGCGGCGGTGTCGAGAACCCGGCCGGTGTCCGAGGGCGATATGGTGTGCGGCCGCTCAGCCGCTTCGGTGGTGCTAGTCACGCAATCCACAGTAATCGGCCGTCCTGCCCGTTGCCGCAAATGTTCTCCGACCTGTGGATAACTCGCGCCGATTTGCGAATTGCGGCCCGTCCGCGATCGCAACGTGCCCGTGACCCGGCCGTGACCGGCCGGCGCGCAGACCCCCTCGGCGTGGACCCGGTCGCGGACGTGGGGCACAATCCATGGTCATGACCCCGCTTGCAGCAGACTCCAGCGCGCCCGCCGAGAAGCCGACCGCGTACCGCGGCGCCGGCACACTCATCGGCGGTGGACTGGTCATGCTGTTCTGCGCGTTCGGCGCGATCGACCTTGTGATCGAGGCCGGCACCAGGGACATCATCGGCTCGTCGATTCTGACCGCCATCGCGGTGCTGGCAGGGCTGTACGGCGTGTATCCGGGCGCCTTCTCCTTCACGGACCGGCTCGTCGTGCGCAATCCGTTCCGCACCATCGTGCTGCCCTGGGACGCGGTGACCGACCTGAGCGCGCGCCTGTCCTTCATCGCGCACACCGAGACGCGCCGCTTCACGATCTGGTCGATCCCGGTCTCGCTGCGCGAGCGGCGCAGGGCCGAGCGCAGCCACCTCAAGGACCTCTCGCAGCAGCAGCGCGCGGCCAAGCGCGGCGTCTCGGCGGACGCGCTCCAGTCGACCCGGCCGCGCCGTCCCTCGGACCCGATCGACAAGATGTCCTTCGCCGATCAGGCGATCGCCGAGATGAACGCGCGCCGTGAGGACTACCTGGTGAGGGCGCGCATCAAGGCGCGCGCGGCGGCTAGGGCAGCCGGTGCAGCTCAGGGCACCTCGGGCGAGGGCATGCCGGGTGACGTCAAGGCCACTGACATCCCCGAGACCGCGACCGTGCCCGTCGACTCCGGAACCGTCCGGTGGTCGTGGTTTTCGTTCACGGCGCTCGGTGCGTGCCTTGCGTATCTGATCGTCGCTCTCATCGTGCACTGACCGTGCAACTGACGGTGCACTGACATCGTGCACTGACGCACGCGCACGACGTCAGTGACCCATTTTCAGTTCTCCTTCAACCGTCTACGCAGCGCCACCTTGAGCGCGTCGAGCAGCTCGGCCGCGTCAGCCGCCGAGCTGTGCGTCACGACCTCCAGGTAGCACTTGACCTTCGGCTCGGTGCCCGACGGCCGGATGACCACGCGCGTGCCGCCGTCCAGCGTCAGCCGTAGGCCGTCGGTCGGCGGCAGGCCGGGGGAGCCGAGCGACAGGTCGTCGAGCAGCGCCACCGCCAGCCCGGCGAGCTCCTTCGGCGGCGCGGAGCGCAGCGAGGCCATCATCCGGGGGATCTGCTCCAGGTCGTCCACACGCAGTGAGAGCTGGTCGGTGGCGTGCCGGCCGTACTCGGCGGCCAGCCGCTCCAGCTCGCCCTCGACCGTGCGCCCGTTCGCCTTGAGCGTCGCGGCCAGCTCGGCGACCAGCAGCGCCGCCGTGATGCCGTCCTTGTCCCGCACGCCGTCCGGGTCGACGCAGTACCCGAGCGCCTCCTCGTAGGCGAAGGTGAGGTCCTCGACCTTGGCCAGCCACTTGAAGCCGGTCAGCGTCTCGAGGTAGTCGATCCGGTGCCGCTCGGCGATCTTGCCCAGCAGCGACGAGGACACGATCGTGGTCGCGAAGGTCAGCGCGCCGCCGCGTTCCGCGATGTACGTGCCCAGCAGCGCGCCGACCTCGTCGCCGCGCAGCATCCGCCAGCCGCCGAACGAGGCCGGCACGGCGACGGCGCACCGGTCGGCGTCCGGGTCGTTCGCGATGACCAGGTCGGCGCCGCGGGACTCGGCCAGCGCCAGCGCGAGGTCGATCACGCCCGGTTCCTCGGGATTCGGGAACGCGACCGTGTGGAACGTCGGATCGGGGTCCTGCTGTTCGGGCACCGGCGTCGGCACGGGGAACCCGGCGCGCGCGAAGGCGGCGGCGAGCACCGCGCCGCCGACCCCGTGCAGCGCTGTCGACACCACGCGCAGGTCGCGCGCGCCGACCGGGCTCAGAACGCGCACCGCGCGCTCCAGATACGCGTCGAGTACCGAGTCGTCCAGGGTCTCCCACTCGGTGCCACGCGGCACCGACGTGAAGGTGCCGACCGCCTCGATGGCGGCGGCGATCTGGCCGTCCGCCGGCGGCGTGATCTGCGAGCCGTCTTCGAGGTAGACCTTGTAACCGTTGTCCCGCGGCGGATTGTGACTGGCCGTCACCATCACGCCCGCGCACGCGCCGAGAAACCGGATCGCGAACGCGAGTACCGGCGTCGGCAGCGGCTTAGGCAGCACCATCGGACGGAAACCCGCGCCGCTGAGGACTTCGGCGGTGTCGCGCGCGAACACGTCCGAGTTCTTGCGCGCGTCGTAGCCGATGACCACGGGCCGGCCGCCGTGCCCGGTGGCCTGCAGGTAGCGGCCGAGTCCGGCCGCCGCGCGGCTGACCACGACCCGGTTCATCCGGTTCGGCCCGGCGCCCAGCTCGCCGCGCAGCCCGGCCGTGCCGAACTGGAGCGTGCCGGAGAACCGGTCGGCCAGCTGGCCGCAGGTGTCACAGGCGCCTTCGTCGGCATCGGAACACTCCTCGATCAGGGCGTCCAGCTCGTCGCGGGTCTCCGGATCGGGATCCTCGGCCAGCCACGCGCGGGCGAGGGAGAGCAGGCGTTCCACGGTCGCTCCTAGATTTTTCTCGTGTTGCCCATCGCCGCGTGCATACCTGCTAAAGACGCCCGAGCACGTCCCGTAGCAGGACGCCCATACGCGCCGCCGCCGCGTTACCCGTGTCGATGACTTCCTGCGCGCTGAGCGGCTGGCCGGTCATACCCGCCGCCATGTTCGTCACCAGCGAGATGCCGAGCAGTTCGGCGCCCGCCTCACGCACCGCGATCGCCTCAAGCGCGGTGGACATGCCGACCAGGTCCGCGCCGAGGGTGCGCATCATCCTGATCTCGGCCGGGGTCTCGTAGTGCGGCCCGGTCAGCTGCACGTAGACGCCCTCGGCCAGGGACGGATCGACTTCCCGGCACAGCGCCCGCAGCCGCGCGGAGTAAAGGTCCGTCAGATCCACGAAGTTCGCGCCGACGATCGGCGAGGTCGCGGTCAGGTTGAGGTGGTCGCCGATCAGCACCGGCTGCCCGACCGAGTAGGCCGGATTCACGCCGCCGCAGCCGTTCGTCAGCACGACCGTCGACGCACCGGCGGCCACGGCCGTGCGTACACCGTGCACGACGCGCGTTACGCCGTGGCCTTCGTAGTAATGCGTGCGACCGAGGAAGACGAGCGCCAGTTTGCCCGAGGCCAGGCGCACGGACCGGATCTTGCCCGCGTGGCCGATCGCCGCCGCGGCGGTGAAGCCGGGCAGGTCGGTCACCGCGAACTCCTGCTCGGTGTCGCCCAGCGCGTCGGCCGCGGGAACCCAGCCGGAGCCGAGCACCAGCGCCACGTCGGGCGCACCGCCGATCTTCGCGGTCAGCGCCTTCGCCGCGTCCCGGGCGGCTTGGTACGGGTCAGTCGTCGTCTCAGTCGTCACGCATCAGACGATATAGCCGCGGGCGTGAGGCCGCCGCTTTGCGTGCTGTCCGCGATGTCCGCACTGTGCTCGTTGGGCGCCGCTGTACCCGCTGTACCCGCGTCCGGGGCGTCCGTCGAGCGGCGGGTGCGGATGTCACGTGACAGTAGTGTCAGTGCACTGGCGCCGACGATCACGCAGGCCGCCGCGTACTGCGTGGTCGACACGCCGATCGCCGTGGCGATCGGGCCGGCCAGCAGCGCGCCGATCGGCATCGACATCACCGAGCCGAGCACGTCGTAGGCCGAGACCCGGGCCAGCATCTCCGGCGGGATGTAACGGGCCATCACCACGTTCCACTGCACCATCATCAGCTCGATCGCCGCCCCGACGCTCAGGCTGGCCAGGCAGATCAGCCACACCGGCCAGAGCATGGCGAGGGCCAGCGACGGGATCGCGATGGTCGCGCCGATCATCGAGACGAACAGCATCGGCCGGCGCGGGGTGTACCGCAGCGCCGCGATCCCGCCGACGATCAGCCCGACCGACTCGAACGCCATGATGGTGCCCCACGCGGCCGGGCCGCCCAGATGCGCGGCGGCGACGGCGGGTCCGAGCACGCTGAACGAGCCGTACCAGCACATGAGCACGATCGAGTACTGCAGCACGATGCCCCAGAGCCACGTGTGCGACCGGAACTCGACCCAGCCCTCACGCAGCTCGCTGAAGATGCCCGGCGTCTGTTCACGCGCGGTCGCGGCGGCGCGGATGAACAGGTTGGGCGCCACCGCCAAAGCCATACCGATGGCGTCGGCGACCAGTGCCCAGCCGGGTCCGACCGCGGCGACCAGGAAGCCGCCGGCCGCGGCGCCGCCCATCATCGCGCCGTTCATCACCAGCCGACTGACCGCGTTGGCCTGTTGCAGCTCCGAGTCCGGCACCAGTTTCGGCAGCAGCGCCTGCGAGGCCGGGTAGAAGATCGCCACGGCGGTGCCGGTGCCCGCTTCGAGCAGGATCATCTGCCAGAGCAACGCGTGGTGGCTCAGTACGAGCAGGCCGAGGGAGCCCTCGCACAGTGCGACCAGCAGGTTGGCGAACGCGATCACGTACTGTGGCGGCACCCGGTCCGCGATCACCCCGCCGAGCGGCGCGAAGATCAGGTTCGGCGCGATCTGCGCGGCCAGCACGTAGGACAGGTCCGCGGTCGACCCGGTGGACTTGAGCACCGCGAAGGACACGCCGACCACGGAGAAGGCGAAGGCGGACGGCGCGAGGAACCGGTCGATCAGCAGCAGCCGGAAATCGCGGTAGCGAAGCACGCCGAAGCGATCTGTTATCGACGTTGACATTGCTATCCGCTCCCCGAAGACTCTCCGACTTTCGACGGTAACCGAGCCCTCCGACAGCGCGCCAGCGCATTTCCGGCCTGCCGCCGCTGTTGGGTCGCCGTGCGGTCGCCGTCCCAGCCGTCGCCGGAACGAGCCCGGTACCTGGGCCAATTAGAATCGGTCCGTGACACATATCGCGATCATCGGTGGCGGGCCCGGCGGCTACGAGGCGGCGTTGGTGGCCGCGCGGCTCGGCGCGGAGGTGACCATCGTCGACCGCGACGGTATTGGCGGCGCCGCGGTGCTGACGGACTGCGTGCCGTCCAAGACGCTGATCGCGACGGCTGACGTGATGACCGCTTTCGAGGACGCCCCGGAACTCGGTGTGCTGATCGGCGACGACAAGCAGGAGAACTGCGTTACCGGCGTCGACCTGTCCCGCGTCAACGCGCGTGTTAAGGCACTCGCCGCGAAGCAGTCGGAGGACATCGCGGCCGGGTTGGTCAAGGCCGGTGTCAGCGTCGTGCGCGGCGCCGGACGGCTGGCCGACGGCGGTGCGGTCGTCGAGGTGCTGGCGGGAGCGGGCGGCGCGAAGGCCGAGGTCGTCGACCGGATCCCTGCCGACGCGGTGATCGTCGCCACGGGCGCGCGGCCGCGTGAGCTGCCGAGCGCGAGGCCGGACGGCGAGCGGATCCTGACGTGGACTCAGCTCTACGACCTGGAGGAGTTGCCCGAGGACCTGATCGTGGTCGGTTCGGGCGTGACCGGCGCGGAGTTCGCCGGCGCGTATCAGGCGCTCGGCTCGCAGGTCACGCTGGTCTCGTCGCGTGACCGTGTGTTGCCGGGCGAGGACCAGGACGCCGCGATCGTGCTTGAGGAGGTCTTCCAGCGACGTGGCATGCGCGTCCTCGGTCGTTCGCGCGCGGCCTCTGCGGTACGCGACGGTGATCACGTGACGGTGACGCTTGAGGACGGCCGCACGGTAAAGGGCACCCACTGTCTGATGGCCGTTGGCTCGTTGCCTAACACCGAAGACCTCGGCCTCGCCGAGGCGGGCGTGCAGACGACGTCCTCAGGCCATGTGCTCGTGGACCGGGTATCACGCACGACCGCGGCCGGGGTGTACGCGGCGGGGGACTGTACAGGCGTCCTGCCGCTGGCCTCAGTCGCCGCGATGCAGGGGCGGATCGCGGTCTACCACGCGCTCGGCGAGGCGGTTTGGCCGATAAACCTCAAGCGCGTCTCGTCGAACATCTTCACCGCGCCGGAGATCGCCAGTGTCGGCCGCACCACGTTCAACGCCGAGAACGACGATCCGAAGTTCGACGTCGTGAAGCTGCCGCTGGACACGAACGCGCGCGCGAAGATGCTCGGCTTCCACGACGGTTTCGTGAAGCTGTACGCACGCCCCGGCTCCGGCACGATCCTCGGCGGTGTGATCGTCTCGCCGCGTGCCAGCGAACTGATCCACCCGGTGGCGCTCGCGGTAGACCTGCACCTGACGGTCGATCAGGTCGCCTCCGTGTTCACCGTCTACCCGTCGCTGTCCGGCTCCAT
>JBOHCW010000695.1:0-3965 GCA_050725375.1 Actinocrinis sp.
CCGCGATGCCCCACACGTCACGGCGCAGCGTGCGCACCGGCACGGGCTCGCCCTCGGCGGCGACCAGGCGCAGCAGCAGCCGCGCGGTCAGCGGCGTGAGGCGGGCCGTCGCTCCGTCGACCTCCAACCGGACGGGTCCGAGGACGCACACGCGGATCTGCGCCATCCGGGGCTCCATGCGGCTCGGTCGGGGGTCGGGTGGGGGTCGGGCCCGGTCGGGCGGGTCTGAAACGTCGCGGCGCCGGGCGAGGTGACCGGCGGTATTCGAGAGCTTACCAACCAGTCATGGAGGCGGGCGTGCGTTCGGGGCAGGCACCCGGATACGAGGGGCGGCTGCGCTGGGTTCTCACCAGCCCGCGCGGCCGGCGTGTCCTGTTCGGCAATCTGCTGGCGGCGTTCGGCGCGGTGTCGGCGACCGTGCAGTTCGTCGGACAGCTGTTCCCGCACGCGATCGGCGCGCCGGGGCCGGTGACGGCCGGATCGCTCGGCGGCTGCCTGGCCTGGGGGCTGGCGCGCGCGTATCCGCGTTCGAAGATCCGCCGCGAATTCCGGTTCCCGGACACCGCGATCGTGGTCGAGCAGGGCGACCTGTTCTCGTCACGCGCGCACCTGGTCGTCGGGTTCAGCGACACCTTCGACACCGTGCTCGACGACGGCGTCGTGGTGAGCGATGTGAGCGTGCAGGGCCAGCTGCTGGGGCGCCGGTACCAGGGCGACGTGCGCCGGCTCGACGACGAGTTGTCCGTGGCGCTGGCCGGGATCGAACCGGTCTCGACCGAGGCGGCGCGGTTCAAGCCGCGCGGGAAGCTGGACCGGTACGCGGTCGGCACGGTCGCGGTGCTCGGCGCGCGGCCGCAGCTGGTCTTCGCGGTCGCCTACAGCCGGATCGGCAACGACTACGTGGCGCGGTCGAGCGTCGAAGAACTCTGGTACAGCCTCAACCGGCTGTGGGACGCGGTGTACCTGCACGGCCAGCTCGAATCGGTCGCGATGCCGCTGATCGGATCAGGGCTGTGCCGATTGGACGGGCTGGACGAGGAGGGGCTGCTGCGGCTGATCCTGCTCTCCTTCGCGGCGCGCTCGCGCGAGCGGCGGATCTGCCGGGAGCTGCGCGTCGTGGTCAGCGCGGCCGGTCTGCGCCGGATCAACCTGCACGAGGTGGGCGCGTTCCTGACCACGCTCGGGTCCTGAGATGGCTCCCGCTGAGTATGAGTCCTGACACGCGTGAAGACCGCCCGACCGCGGGGTGAGCCTGCATTCGGTCGGGCGGCCTCGTGCCACGCGGCAGACGCGGCGGTCGCGGTGAGCAGGGACCGGACCGCCGCCGCGGGTCACGGCATGCGGCCGTAGGCGTCCAAGCCCTCGAACGGCCGGGTGTCCCTCCAGTCGGCCCCGGTGTCGTCGACCTCGCAGCCGGCCAGTTTGAGCCGCTCGACGATCTTGCCGACCGATCCGGCCGAGCCGTCGAAGCGGATCACGTTGCGCCCGTTGTAGTCGGCGATCTGGCGCAGCGCGCCGACCTCGACGATCAGGGTGCGCTGCTCGTACGCCATCAGGACCATGCCGAGCTCCAGCAGCACGTTCGGCCGCGGCTGGCCGGTCTCGAACCTCTCGTAGTCCGGTTCGCGCGTGCCGTGCATCGCAGGGTGCAGACGTACGATGTCGTCCGGCGTGAGCAGTACCAGGGCGGCCTGCGCCCGGGACGGCGCGAGCGCGACCACGTCGCCGAGGAACGGCGAGGTGTGCCCGGTCGCGCGCACCAGGTCCTCCCACTCCAGCGGGTGCAGGTCGAGGCGCCGCAGCAGGCTGAACATCGCCTCGCGCACCTGCTCGTCGCGGCCGTAGACCACGAACACGTTGCGGGACCTGGTCGCGGGGTCGATCACGTCTGTATCAGAAGCCTGCGGCGCTCGGGCGTGCTGCGGACCGGCGCCGCGCCCGTCCCGGTCTCCGACGTGGAAGTCGCCGTCGCCGAGGTTGTTGTTGTCGCCGAACCTGACGTCGCCGCCGAACTTGAACCGCTCAGTCATGGTGGCTCTCCCGTCCCGGCGTCGGCCTGCTCCGGTTGTCGTTCAGGGTGCCGGAGCCGAGGTTGTTGTTGTCGCCGAAGTTCTGCTGCAGCACGTTCGTCTGGAGCGCGCGGTGGTCGGCGAGGTCCACGTCGTGCTCGACCAGGAAGTCCTCGATGATCCGCAGCAGCCGGCGCTCGACGATCCGGGTGTACTTGTCCGCGTCGGACTCCTGGAAGAAGTGGTGGTAGCCGCTGGCCGCCAGTTCGCGCACGCTCGCGCGCGCGCCCCGGTCCACGACGGACCTGGCGTATCGGCCGAACTGGAATTCGCTGTGGTCCGGCGCGGCCTGGACCCGCTTGCGCGCCGCGCCGCCGCCGGGCAGCAGCGCCGAGGGGCCGCCCTTGAGCGCGTCCCAGCCGATCCGCGCGATCAGCCCGCCGCCGAGCTCGACGGGCAGCCGGTCGACCAGGTGGAAGCCGGCGACGATCGGTGCGAGCACGTACGTGCAGAACTCGGTGTGCAGCGTGTTGCCCTTGACGTCGAAGCCCACGAAGACCGAGGTGACCAGTTCCTGCTGCCAGGAGCCGACCCGCACGCACAGGTATTCGCGCGACGCGTCGTACTCGTCGTTCCAGTGCACCTTGATCGGCTCGATCGCCGGGATCTGCGCCTGCGCCGGCATCTCGCCGGTCACCTTGCCGTACTTGCGCCGCTCGACCACCAGCGCGTCGATGCGCTCGTGCGCCGGCGGGTCGTCGCGCAGGTCCGCGGCCATGCGGCGGGCCACGTAGTCGGTGAGCTCGTCGACCGTGAACGGTTTGATCTCGGGCCGGGCGCCGGCCGAGTCGGGCGCCGGCTCGTCCTGGACCCCCTCCCGGCCGGACCGCAGCACGCTCTGAGCCAGCGGATTCGGCGGCGCGCCGATGAGGAGTTCAGCGTTCGACCACTGATACATCTTCGCCCCCGCGCCGACGAACGGCGTGTAGCCGCCGTAGAGGATCCGTCCGCCGGGCGCGGCCTGTTCGCGGGCGATGGTGGCGACCCGGTGCGCGGTCAGTCGCGGCGACTCGGGGTACGAGCCGTCGAAACCCTGATCGTGGGCCGCCTGCGCCGGCCGCAGCCGGGTGGCGAGGATCTGCAGCGTGGCGACGCGGCGCATCACCGCGGCGGCCCACACCAGCCACAGGATCAGCAGCGGCGAGTAGATGCCGTAGCCGCCGAAACCGCCGCTGAAGGCGACGACGAGGATGGCGATGGAGCCGGCCCAGACGATGCGGACCTGCTTTCGCCGCAGGTCGTCCGCCGCGAGCGCGTGTGCGAGTACTGACACCGTGTCGTAGCCGTAGGCCGGCGGGACGGTGCGCCACCAGTTCGTCAGCAGTTCCCTGATGACGGCCTTGCGGTAGACCGGGTCGAGGTACGCGCCCGCGCACAGCAGGCGGGTGGCGTTGCTCGTGGCGTGCCGGCGCGGCGGGACCGCGGGCCGGGCGGCCGGCGCTCTCGAAGAACCCGGCGGGTTCGTGCCATGACTGGTCATGATGAGTCTCGACTCCCTTTCCGCTCAGCCGGTCTGTGTCATCTGGGCGCCGGTGATCACTCCGTTTTGGACCGTGTACGTGCCGCTGTAGTCGTGCGTCGTGCCGTCCGACTGCACGGCCTGCAGATCCACCGAGACCTGGTCGCCCTGGACGGAGCCGACCTGCGCGTTGTCCGACGTAGTGTCGGCGAACCCTGCGACGAAGCTGCCGTAGTCGCCGCCGAGGTTCTTGCCGCCCAGCTCCCAGGCGCTCTGGAAATCGCCGCGCTCGACGGCGTCGAAGTACGCGGTGACGACCCCGGCCGGCCCGTCCGGGCTCGCGGCGGGCGAGCCGGAGTCGGTCGGGGTGTCCGTGGGCGCGAGCGAGTCGCCGGTCGAGGCGAGGTCCGCCGACGTCGAGTCCGTCGGCGTGTCGG
>JBOHCW010000696.1:0-5973 GCA_050725375.1 Actinocrinis sp.
GGCCTCCGGCGAGTCCTCGGTGAACGCGAGGCCGTAGCCGAAGTCCATCGTGACGTCGCGCACCTCCATGGTGTTGCCCGGCACCTTGGAGCCGAACCGGATGGTCACGCCCTCGTCCGGCTGGACCCGGATGACCAGGGCGTTCTGGCCCAGTTCCTCGGTCATCGTGTCGGTGAACGGCAGGTGCGGGGCGCGCTGGAAGACCACCGCGATCTCGGTGACCCGGCGGCCGAGCCGCTTGCCGGTGCGCAGGTAGAACGGCACCCCGGCCCAGCGGCGGGTGTCGATCTCCAGCTTGACCGCCGCGTAGGTGTCGGTGATCGAGTCCGGGGCGATCCCGTCCTCCTCCAGGAAGCCGATCACCTTCTCCCCGCCCTGCCAGCCCTTGGCGTACTGGCCGCGCACGGTGTGCGCCGCCAGGTCGTCGGGCAGCTGCACCGCGGAGAGCACCTTGACCTTCTCGGCGAAGATCGAGTCCGCGTCGAAGGAGGTGGGCTCCTCCATCGCGGTCAGCGCCAGCAGTTGCAGCAGGTGGTTCTGGATCACGTCCCGGGCCGCGCCGATGCCGTCGTAGTACCCCGCGCGCCCGCCGATGCCGATGTCCTCGGCCATGGTGATCTGCACGTGGTCGACGTAGTTGCGGTTCCAGATCGGCTCGAACATCTCGTTGGCGAAGCGCAGCGCCAGGATGTTCTGCACCGTCTCCTTGCCCAGGTAGTGGTCGATCCGGAAGACCGACTTGGGCGGGAAGACGTCGTTGACCACCCGGTTCAGGTCCTTGGCACTGGCAAGGTCGTGCCCGAAGGGCTTCTCGATGATCACCCGGCGCCAGGAGTTCTCGCCGCCGTCGGCCAGCCCGGACTCCTTGAGCTGCTGGACCACGTTGGGGAAGAACTTCGGCGGGACCGACAGGTAGAACGCGTGGTTGCCGTTGGTGCCGCGCAGCCGGTCCAGCTCGTCGATGGTGTCCTTGAGCTTCTGGAACGCCGCCGCGTCGCCGAACTCGCCGGGCACGAAGCGGAAGCCCTCGGCCAGCTGCTTCCACACCTCGTCGCGGAACGGGGTGCGCGCGTGCTCCTTGACCGCCTCGTAGACGACCTGCGCGAAGTCCTGGTTCTCCCAGTCGCGCCTGGCGAAGCCGGTCAGCGCGAACCCGGGCGGCAGCAGGCCGCGGTTGGCCAGGTCGTAGATCGCCGGCATCAGCTTCTTGCGCGACAGGTCGCCGGTGACGCCGAAGATCACCAGGCCGCACGGCCCGGCGATGCGCGGCAGCCGCCGGTCCTGCGCGTCGCGCAGCGGGTTGGCCGTGTCGGTGTCGGCGTGCTCGCTCGCGTCCAGGTTGCGGTGCGCGATCGACGCGCCGAAGCCGTCGCGGGACGGGCCCGCGGCGGCCTTGGTGGTGGAGTCCGAGCTCACGCGGCGCTCTCCTTGGCAAGCTCGTCGCGAACCGCGTCCGACAGCTCGTTCCAGGAGGCCTCGAACTTCGAGACGCCCTCGTCCTCCAGCAGCTGCACGACCTCGTCGTACGAGACGCCGAGCGATTCGAGGTCCGCGATGACCTTGTGCGCGTGCTCGTAAGTGCCGTGCACCGCGTCGTCGGTCGGCTCGCCGTGGTCGGCCTCGGCGTCGAGGGTGGCTTCGGGCATCGTGTTGACGATGCCGGAGACGATCAGTTCGTCGACGTACATCGTGTCCGGGTACGCCGGATCCTTGACTCCGGTCGACGCCCACAGCGGCCGCTGCGGCTTGGCGCCCTTGCCCGCCAGCGCCTTCCAGCGCTCCGAGCCGAACACCTCCTCGTAGGCCTCGTAGGCCAGGCGCGCGTTGGCGACGGCGGCCTTGCCCAGCAGCGCGGCGGCCTCCGGGGTGCCCAGCTTCTTCAGCCGCTTGTCCACCTCGGTGTCGACCCGTGAGACGAAGAACGAGGCCACCGAGGCCATCTTGGACAGGTCATGGCCGTTGGCGTACGCCTGCTCCATGCCGTCCAGGAACGCGGCCATCACCGCCTTGTACCGCTCGAGCGAGAAGATCAGCGTCACGTTGACGCTGATGCCCTCGGCGAGGGTCGCGCTGATCGCCGGCAGGCCTTCAGCCGTGGCCGGGATCTTGATGAACACGTTCTCCCGGTCGACCAGCCACCACAGCTGCTTGGCCTCGGCGACCGTCGCGACGGTGTTGTGCGCCATCCGCGGGTCCACCTCGATCGAGACCCGGCCGTCCTGGCCCTCGGACACGTCGTAGGCCGGGCGCAGGATCTCGGCCGCGGCGCGCACGTCGCGGGTGGTGATCATCCGCAGCGCCTCCTCGACGGTGACCTCGCGCTGGGCCAGCTCGCGGATCTGCGCGTTGTAGACCGCGGACCCGGAGATCGCCTTCTGGAAGATCGTCGGGTTGGTGGTGACGCCCACCACGTTCTTCTCGGTGACCAGCGCCGCCAGGTTCCCGGTCTCGATCCGGGTGCGGGACAGGTCGTCCAGCCAGATCGCCACGCCGGCGCCGGACAGCTTCTCAAGACGCTCACTCATGAAATCTCATCTCCCCTATGACTCAAGCCGCGACCGTGGCCAGCGATTCCCGGGCAGCGGCCTCCACGGCGTCGGCGGTGATGCCGAACTCGCGGAACAGTGTGACGAAGTCCGCTGAAGCTCCGTAGTGCTCCAGGGAAACAACGCGCCCGGCGTCACCCACGAAGCGGTACCAGGGCTGCGCGACGCCGGCTTCGACCGCGACGCGCGCCTTGACCGCCGCCGGTAGCACCGACTCGCGGTAGGCCGCGTCCTGCGCGTCGAACCACTCGACGCACGGCATCGAGACCACGCGCGTGGGCACGCCGGACGCCTCAAGCCGCTCGCGGGCGGCCACGGCCAGCTGCACCTCGGAGCCGGTGCCGATCAGGATCGCCTTCGGCGCGCCGCCGCTCGCCTCGGCCAGCACGTAGCCGCCGCGCCTGACGCCCTCCTGCACCGACACCGGCGAGCCGAGCGCCTCGCGGTCGAAGACCGGGATGTTCTGCCGGGTCAGCGCGAGGCCGACCGGCCCGTCCTGCTCCAGGGTCGCCTTCCAGGCCGCGACGGTCTCGTTGGCGTCGCCGGGCCGCACGAAGTTGAGGCCGGGGATCGCGCGCAGCGCCGCGTAGTGCTCGACCGGCTGGTGGGTCGGGCCGTCCTCGCCGAGGCCGATCGAGTCGTGCGTCCACACGTAGGTGACCGGCTGGTGCATCAGCGAGGCCAGGCGCACCGCCCCGCGCATGTAGTCGGAGAACACCAGGAAGGTGCCGCCGAACGGCCGGGTGTTGCCGTGCAGCACGATGCCGTTGAGGATCGAGCCCATCGCGTGCTCGCGGATGCCGAAGTGCATGATCCGCCCGTACGGCGAGGAGCCGCCGAAATCGCCGCCCTCTTCGTCGTACGGAAGGAAGGACAGTCCGCCCTTGATGGTGGTGTTGTTCGACTCGGCCAGGTCCGCCGAACCGCCCCAGAACTCGGGCACCTGCTCGGCGATGGCCTGGATCGCGGCCTCGGACGCCTTGCGGGTCGCGGCGTCCTTGCCCGCCGGGTACAGCGGCAGCTTCGCGTCCCAGCCGGCCGGCAGTTCGCGCCGGGAGATGCGGTCGAAGTCCGCGGCGCGCTGCGGGTTGGCGGCGCGCCAGGCCTCGTACTCGGCGTTCCACGCGGCGTGCGCGCTCTTGGCCCGCTCGCCGACGGCGCGGGCGTGCTCCAGCACCTCGTCGGCGACCGCGAAGTGCTGCTCCGGGTCGAAGCCGAGGATCTGCTTTGTGGCCGCGACCTCGGCCTCGCCGAGCGCGGAGCCGTGCGCCTTGCCGGTGTTCTGCGCCTTCGGGGCCGGCCAGGCGATGATCGTGCGCAGCCGGATGATCGACGGGCGGCCGGTCTCGTTCTCGGCGGCCACGATCGCGCGGTGCAGCGCCTCGACGTCCTCGACGTAGCCGTTCGGCGTGGCGAACTCGACCGACTGGGTGTGCCAGCCGTACGCCTCGTACCGCTTGAGCACGTCCTCGGTGAAGGCGACCTTCGTGTCGCCCTCGATCGAGATGTGGTTGTCGTCGTAGATGACGACCAGGTTGCCCAGCTTCTGGGTGCCGGCGATCGAGGAGGCCTCGCTGGTGACGCCCTCCTCCAGGTCCCCGTCGGAGGCGAAGGCGTAGATCCGGTGGTCGAACGGCGAGGAGCCCGCCTCGGCCTTCGGGTCGAACAGGCCGCGCTCGTAGCGGGCGGCCATCGCCATGCCGATCGCGTTGGCCAGGCCCTGGCCGAGCGGTCCGGTGGTGGTCTCGACGCCGATGGTGTGCCCGTGCTCGGGGTGGCCGGGCGTCAGTGAGCCCCAGGTGCGGAACGACTCCAGGTCCTCGAGGGTCAGGCCGTAGCCCGACAGGTACAGCTGGATGTAGAGCGTAAGGCTGGAGTGCCCGGGGGACAGCACGAAGCGGTCGCGCCCGGCCCACTTCGGGTCGGCCGGGTCGTGGCGCAGGTGCTTCTGGAACAGCAGGGTGGCGGCCGGGGCCAGCGACATCGCGGTGCCGGGGTGGCCGTTGCCGGCCTTCTGCACGGCGTCCATCGCGAGCACGCGGACAGTGTCCACGGTCCGCTTGTCCAGCTCGGTCCACTCGAACGGGGTGGGCGTGCTCACGCGCGCGTCCTTTCCTGGTGGGTCGAAGCGTCAGCGCGTCGGGGCGGACGGCGACGCTGCCAACCAGGGCTGTGCGTGGAGTGCGTGGATCCAGCCTGGCCCCGCGCGGCGATGCATTGATTCTGTTATCTCCCGGCCAACCCTACCCCCCGGCGCGGTTCTGACCCGCCGTGCGCGTCCGACTGGGTCAACAGAGTGGTCACAACTACTTCCAGGCGTGTCGCGCGCGTGTCTCGGCCGGGTTTCGCGCGCCGCCCGCGGGGATCTGCGCGGTGCTTCGGGCGGTTTCGGCGATTCGCGCCCACCCGCCCGCAGCGGCCGCGCGGCGGGGGGCTAGAGTTTCGTCGAGTCGTAGCCCTGCTGAGTAGGTAATAGAGGCCCGCCTGTGACAGCCGTCGAGTCCCGCCCCGTGATGACCGTGGCGCCCGTCGCCGCAACCGCGGCGGCCGACGAAGCTCTGGTGGACGGACAGGCGGCTGAGGCGCCGTCAGACGCCCTCGCCGACGCGGTCGCGTCCGGCGCGGCCCGTCCGGCCTGGCGCGAGACGCTCAGCGCGTACATCGCGCTGACCAAACCCCGGATCATCGAGCTGCTGATCGTCACCACGATCCCGGTGATGTTCCTCGCGGCGCACGGCGTGCCCTCGCTGTGGAAGGTGCTCGCGGTGACCGTCGGCGGCTACCTCTCGGCGGGTAGCGCGAACGCGCTCAACTGCTGGGTCGACCGCGACATCGACGCGGAGATGCGCCGCACCCGCCGCCGCCCGCTGCCGCGCCACCGGGTGACCGCCGAGCAGACGGTGGTCTTCGGCCTCGTGCTCGGCGTGGTCTCCACGCTGTGGTTCGGCTTCCTGGTCAACTGGCTCTCCAGCGGCCTCGCCCTGGCCGCGAACGTGTTCTACGTGGTCGTCTATACGATGATCCTCAAGCGCCGCACCGCGCAGAACATCGTCTGGGGCGGAGCGGCGGGCTGCTTCCCGACGCTGATCGGCTGGACCGCGGTGACCGACCGCCTCGCGTGGGCGCCGCTCGTGCTGTTCATGGTGGTCTTCCTGTGGACGCCGCCGCACTTCTGGGCGCTGGCCATGCGCTACCGCGAGGACTACGCGGCCGCGAAGGTCCCGATGCTGCCGGTCGTCGCGACCGAGCGCCACGTGACCTGGCAGATGATGCTGTACACCTGGGCCACGGTCGTGTGCTCGCTGCTCCTGTGGCCGGTGGCGCACACCGGCGTGGTCTACGCGGCCGGCGCGATCGTCCTGGGCGCCGTGTTCCTGGTCGAGGCGCACCGCCTGCATTGGGCGGCCCGCAAGGGTGTGACGGGCAC
>JBOHCW010000697.1:0-9740 GCA_050725375.1 Actinocrinis sp.
ACCTGAGGGTTGCGGCGGGCGGCTCTGCGTTTCGGCTATTCGAGGTCGAATTATTCGAGGTCGAATAGAGTGCTTATAAGACTGCTTATCGGACTTTGATTTTCAGCGGGATTCGGCAACGGCCGCCGGCGGAAAGTCCGGCACCTGCGAAAACAGCTCTTCGTCATCGTGCTCTGCGAAGTACTGTTCCAGCAGCCGGATATCCCGGGTGTCTTTGGCGCGGTGCAGAAAACGCTTCCACGCCAGTGAATCGCGCAGTGAGACGAAACGGACGCCGTCGATCACCTCGGCCCGGTCGATCAGCGTGTCGATGGGCCACTGCGCGGAGACCCAGCGGTCGAAGATCTCGATCTGGCCGTCTTCGAGCCGGACCACGCGGCCGATTCCGGAGGGGGCGCGGGCGGGCTTTCCGAACGTTTGTGCGATTCGCCACGCACGCCCGCGGGCCACCACGTCCACGTCGCCGAGCCGTGACCGCAGCCCGTGCGCGTACAGCGGCGCGCTGCCGGCGATCGCGTAGTCGGCGGTCGGCATCCCCAGGTCCATGACCTGCCGGATCAGCCGGTTGCGCCGGAGGGTGGCAAGCACGCTTCCCCTATCTGGGCGAGGCCGCCCCCAACAGCCAATGCGTGGCGAGAGCCGGTCCGAGCGCCATCACCAGGCTGGTGAGGCTGCCGATGAGGAAGTATTCCGCGAAACCCTCTTCATTGCGGCGCAGCGCGGGGAATCTCGCCACGGATTTGGCGGTCAGGGTGAGCACCGCCGCGGTCGATTGTCCGGCCATCACGAGCGAGAACACTATTGCCCGTTCCAGCCATCCGATAAGCATACCAGCGCCCACCAAAGCCTTGATCTCGCTCGGTTCCTCGGGCAGTGCGGCGGATTTAAGGCGCAGCGTCTCGGTGTGTGGTTCCAACACTTGTTCGACTACGGCGCCGCCGAGGAAAATCGAGGTGAGCGCGCCGGAGCAGGCCAGCGCCAGACGGTCGTCGTGAAAGAGCGAACCGAGATATCCGCCGAGCGTCCCGGCGCCGGCGATCAGGCCGACCGCCGCGGTCAGCCCGAGCACCAGAGCCGGCACGAGCGCGTGCCGCGGCGCGAACATGGTGCGGATCCACGGCGTCTCGGCGGCGGCGCCGGAACTCGGGCCGAGCCAGGCGCGCAGGCCGAGGCTCACGGCGCCGGTCAGCGCGAGCAGCACCCAGGAGCGCCACCCGGGGAACACCGGGGCCAGGATGAACGCGCCGAACGCGAGCGCGGCGCCGACGTGCACGCGCGTGTCGTCACGCAGCCCTGGCACGCCCAAGGGCAGCAACGCGGCCACCGGAAGCCCGACCATCAACCGCACCACGCTCGCGCTCATCGCCCCGTCCCTCCGCAGGCCGCGACCGTGGCGGGCGGCTCCGTTGGCGCACAGCGTAGGGCACGCTGGTGACAGGTAGGGCCGGTGTGACGGAAAGCCCGAGCAGCTACAGGTCCAGCGACTACAGGTCCAACGACATGGAGATGTTGGTCGGATGAAAGCCCAACGATTCGTACAGAGAGCGCGCGACGGTGTTGTGGCCGAAGACGTGTAGGCCAAGGGTGTCCGCGTGCAACTCGCGCGCCTTCTCGATCGCGGCCTGCATGGTGGCGCGGCCGTATCCCTTACCGCGTGCCTCTTCGCGCACCTCGATGTCGTAGATGAACGCCTCCAGCCGGCCGCCCTTCATCCGCAGCGCCACCCAGAGGATCGCCGCCTGCTCGCCTGACGACGCGTCATGCGCCGTGAAAAGGTACTGGTCGGCGCTCTTAAGCCCGTCCGGCAGCAGCCGGTCGAAGTCCTCCCGCGAGCGGGCCAGCGCCTCGTCCGGCGCCCACTCGCCGGAGGTGATCTTGTCCTCTGCGTAACCGCGCACGGAGTGATCGAGATACACCCCGTACTCGGCCAGCGTCATCGGTTCCAGCGCGACGCGCGCCTGCTTCGTACTCATGCGGCGACCGTACCTCGCGGACCGGCGCCGGGGCGGGGCGCGGGTCTGCGAGAGTAGAGGACGTGACGGACACTGCCGGGGCGACCCCGAACGACGGCGCCGGGCGGGACGCGGACCGCAAAAGCGCGCCCGCCCGCGGCTCGGCCAGCAGGAGCTCGACCGGCAGGGGCGCGGCGGCGCGGCGGGCCGACCCGCACCGCACCGCGGCCGTGCGGCGGCTGGAGAAGGCGACCGGGCCGCTGGCCAACGCCGCCATCGCGCGCATGGAGCAGAAGTTCGCCTGGTACCGCAACATGCCGCCGGAGAACCGCTCCTGGGTCGGCCTGGTCGCCCAGGCCGGCATCGCGGCGTTCACCGAGTGGTTCCGGCACCCCGACCAGAAGGCCGCGGTCTCCGCGGACGTCTTCGGCACCGCGCCGCGCGAGCTGACGCGCGCCGTCACGCTGCAGCAGACCGTCCAGCTCGTGCGCACCACCATCGAAGTGGTCGAAGACCGCATCCACGAGCTGGCCGAGGGCCCCGAGGAGGAGTCGATGCTGCGCGAGGGGCTGCTGCGCTACTCCCGCGAGATCGCCTTCGCCACCGCGCAGGTCTACGCGCAGGCCGCCGAACTGCGCGGCGCCTGGGACGCCCGGCTCGAAGCCCTGGTCGTGGACGCGCTGCTGCGCGGCGAGGCCGACGACGTGGTGCGCTCGCGCGCCGCCGCGCTCGGCTGGGGCACGCACAGCGACATCGCCGTGATGGTCGGCACCGCGCCGCAGGACGACGCCGAGGCCGTGGTCGACGCGATGCACCGCGCGGGCCGCCACGCGAAGCTCGCCGTGCTCGCCGGGGTCCAGGGCGACCGGCTGATCGCGATCGTCGGCGGCGTGGACGGCGAACCGCTCACCGCCGTGCGCCCGCTGGCCGGGCAGTTCGCGCCCGGGCCGGTGGTGGTCGGGCCGGTGGTCGCGGACCTGACCGCCGCGTCCAGTTCCGCGCACGCCGCCCTTTCCGGCCTGCACGCCTGCGCCGCGTGGCCGGACGCGCCGCGGCCGGTCTCCGCCGACGACCTGCTGCCCGAGCGGGCGCTGGCCTCGGACGAGACGGCGCGGGCCGCGCTGGTGGAGGAGATCTACAGGCCGCTGGCCGAGGCCGGTTCGGCGCTGCTGGAGACGCTGTCGGTCTACCTAGAGCAGGCCGCGTCGCTGGAAGCCGCCGCGCGGATACTGTTCGTGCACCCGAATACGGTGCGCTACCGGCTAAGACGGGTGACCGACATCACAGGCTTGACGCCCGCCCAGGCCCGCTCCGCCTTCACCCTCCAAGTGGCGCTGGTGCTCGGCCGGCTCGCCGAGTCCGGCAAGGCGTTGTAGGTCCCCTACAAAGACCGCCGAAGAATCTTCGTCGCCGCCACCACGGCCGCTCGGGGGGTCGCGTCCCGGAAGATGGAAGGGTGCTCGTACTCGTCGCTCCCGGCCAAGGCGCCCAGTCGCCCGGCTTCCTGACGCCCTGGCTCGAAGTGCCCGGCGTCGCCGACCGCATCGCCTGGTGGTCCGCCGCCGCGGACCTGGACCTGGTGCACTACGGCACCGAGGCCGATGCCGAGACCATCCGCGACACCGCGGTCGCCCAGCCGCTGCTGGTCGCCTCCGGCATCGCCGCGGCGCTCGCCCTGTTCCCGCACCCGGCCGAGGCGTTCCGCCAGGTCGGCGCGGTGGCCGGGCACTCGGTCGGCGAGCTGACCGCCGCCGCGGGCACCGGCGCGATCACCGCCGAGGCCGCCATGGTGCTGGTGCGCGAGCGCGGCCGGGCGATGGCCGCGGCCGCCAAGGTGACGCGCACCTCGATGACCGCCGTGCTCGGCGGGGACGAGGACGAGGTCGTCGCCGTGATCGACAAGTACGGCCTGACCGCGGCCAACCGCAACGGCGCCGGCCAGATCGTGGCCGCCGGCACCGTGGAGCAGCTGGCCGACTTCCAGGCCGACCCGCCGGCCAGGTCCAAGCTGCGCGCCCTGTCGGTCGCCGGCGCGTTCCACACCGACCACATGGCGCTGGCGGTGGACCGGATGCGCGAGCTGGCCAAGGGCGTGAGCACCCGCGACCCGCGCATCCGCTACATCTCGAACCGCGACGGCGCCGTGGTCCACTCCGGCCGCGAGGTCGTGGACCGGATGATCGCGCAGATCGCCAACCCGGTGCGCTGGGACCTGTGCATGGAGACCATGCGCGAGCTCGGCGTCACCGGCCTGCTGGAGGTCCCGCCGGCCGGCACGCTCACGGCCCTGGCCAGGCGGGCGATCCCGGGCGTGGCCACCTTCGCGCTCAAGACCCCGGACCAGCTCGACGACGCGCGCGCGTTCGTCGCCGAGCACGCCGAGCACCACAGCGTCGCCAATCCGCTGAACACCGCGCCGACCTGGCGCCTGGTGGTCGCACCGTTCTCCGGCACCGTCCAGCGCGGCGTTCCCGGCGGCGCGGCCGTCGAGCCGGGCGACGTGCTGGCCGAGGGCGCGCAGATCGGCACCGTCGTCTCCCGGCGCGAGCAGCGCACGCTGGTGGCCGAGCACGGCGGCACCGTGCTGGAATGGCTCGTCGAGGACGGCGACCCGGTCGCCCCCGGCCAGCCCCTGTTGCGCGTCCACCCGAAGGCCGAGGCCCACTGAGCATGACCGAAATCCAGAGTCCCGCGGGCGCCCCGCACGCCCGCATCCTCGGCGTCGGCGGCTACCGGCCGTCGCGCGTCGTGACCAATGAGGAGATCTGCCGCACGATCGACTCGTCCGACGAGTGGATCCGCACCCGCAGCGGCATCGAGGAGCGGCGCTGGGCCACCCCGGACGAGACGGTCGGGGTGATGGCGATCGGCGCGGCCGGCAAGGCGCTGGCCGCCGCGGGCGTCGAGGCCGAGCGGATCGGCTGCGTGGTGATCTCCACGGTCACCCACCTGTCGCAGACCCCCTCGCTGGCCGCCGACGTGGCCAACCAGCTCGGCGCGGTCAACGCCGCCGCTTTCGACATCTCCGCCGCGTGCGCCGGCTTCTGCCACGGCCTGGCCCTGGCCCAGGACATGATCCGCGGCGGCTCGGCCGAGTACGTGCTGGTCATCGGGGTCGAGCGGCTGAGCGAGCTGACCGACCTGACCGACCGCTCCACCGCCTTCATCTTCGGCGACGGCGCGGGCGCGGCCGTGGTCGGCCCGTCCGAGACCCCGGGCATCGGCCCGGTGGCGTGGGGCGCGGACGGTTCGCAGCTGGAGGCCATCGGCCAGACCTTCACCTGGGACGCGCTGCGCGACGACCCGGGCCTGGGCTTCCCGTTCCTGCGTATGGCAGGCCCGCAGGTCTTCCGCTGGGCGTCCTACAAAATGGTGCCGGTCGCCCTGCAGGCGCTGGCGAAGGCCGGCCTGGAGGCCGGCGACCTGGACGCGTTCATCCCGCACCAGGCCAACAACCGGATCACCGACGCGATGATCAAGGCCCTGAAACTGCCCGCGCACGTCCCGGTCGCCCGGGACATCGCCAAGACCGGCAACACCTCCGCCGCATCGATCCCTCTAGCCATGGAGCGGATGCTTGAGGAGGGCGAGGCGCCGCACGGCGGGGCCGCGCTGCTCATCGGCTTCGGCGCCGGGCTGGTCTACGCAGCTCAGGTCGTCGTGCTGCCGTAACCGCGCCGTGGCGCGGCTTGTACGCTGCCCCAGTCCCACCCCGGCGCGGTCCGACCGTTCCGCGCCGAGACACCCAACACAGCAGCTAAGGAGCCTCAGATGGCTACCCAGGAAGAAGTCCTCGCGGGACTCGCCGAGATCGTGAACGAAGTGGCCGGTATCGAGGAGAGCGAGGTCCAGCTGGACAAGTCGTTCACCGGCGACCTCGACGTCGACTCGCTGACCATGGTCGAGGTCGTGGTCGCGGCCGAGGAGAAGTTCGACGTGAAGATCCCGGACGACGAGGTCAAGAACCTCAACACGGTCGGCGACGCGGTCAACTTCATCCTCACGCACAGCAGCTGAGCGACCCCCGCCGAGTGCTCGGTACCGCCGCGCGCGGCCGAGCACTCGCCCCGGCGGCCGTCCAGGCCCCCGCAGCCCCGTGCCGGCGGACGCGGCGCCCCGACTCTCCCGGGCGCCGTCCGCGGCCCAGTACAGAGATAGGAAACACGTGTCGGCGTCAACTAACAGCGAGGTCCCCCGGCGCACGGTGGTCGTCACCGGGCTCGGCGCCACGACGCCGCTCGGCGGTGACGTCGCCTCGTCGTGGGCGGCACTGCTGGCCGGGCGCTCGGGCGTGCGTCATCTGACCGAGGACTGGGTGGATCTGCTGCCGGTCAAGATCGCGGCCCGGGTCGCGGTGGAGCCGAGCGAGGTGATGAAGCCGGTGGAGCGCCGCCGGCTGGACCGCTCGGCGCAGTTCGCGCTGATCGCCGCCCGCGAGGCGTGGAAGGACGCCGGACTGCAGAAGGGCGACGTCGACCCGGAGCGCCTCGGCGCGGTGGTCGGCTCCGGCATCGGCGGCGTCATCACGCTGCTGGACGCCTACGACGTGCTCAAGGAGAAGGGCGCGCGCCAGGTCTCCCCGCGCACCGTCCCGATGCTCATGCCGAACAGCCCGGCCGCGTACGTCGGCCTGGAGTTCGGCGCCCAGGCGGGCGTGCACACGCCGGTCTCGGCCTGTGCCACCGGCTCGGAGGCGGTCGGCTACGCGCTGGAGATGATCCGCAACGGCCGCGCCGACATCGTGGTGGCCGGCGGCACCGAGGCGCCGATCCACCCGCTGCCGATCGCCGGCTTCGCCAACATGATGGCGATGTCGAAGAACAACGACGAGCCGCTGCGCGCCTCGCGCCCGTACGACAAGGCCCGCGACGGCTTCGTGCTCGGCGAGGGCGCCGGCATCCTGGTGCTGGAGTCCGCCGAGCACGCCGCGGCGCGCGGCGCCCGCGTGTACGCCGAGATCGCCGCGGTCGGCATGTCCGCCGACTCGCACGACATCGCCCAGCCCGAGCCGACCGGCCGCGGCATCAGCGCCGCGCTGCGCCACACTCTGGCCGACGGGAACATCGACCCGGCGCAGGTCGTGCACCTCAACGCGCACGCCACCTCCACGCCGCTGGGCGACGTCGCGGAACTGGCCGCGATCCGCGCGGTGCTCGGCGAGGCCGCCGAGAAGGTCGCCATCTCCGCCACCAAGTCGATGACCGGGCACCTGCTCGGCGGCGCCGGCGGCGTCGAGACCGTCTTCTCGGTGCTGGCGCTGACCTACCTGGTCGCCCCGCCGACCGTGAACGTCGACGACCTCGACGACGAGGTGACGCTGGACATCGTGCGCGGCGAGCCGCGCAAACTGCCCGCCGACACCCCGGCCGGCCCGGCCGTCGTGCTGAACAACTCCTTCGGATTCGGCGGACACAACGTGGTGCTCGCGCTGCGCCGCGTCTGAGCTAGCCACGCACCACCGCCACCTTCGTAAGGAGCCGTTCGTATGACCGCAGGGGCCACCGCTACGCAGAAGCCCGCCAAACCCTCGCGCGACGAGGATCCGCGCAACCCGACCAAACGCCTCGCCCTGCTCTTCGACGAGGGCACGCTCGAACTGCTGACGCCGTTCGACGACTCCGGCTTCGTCGCCGCGCAGGGCCTGGTGGACGGCACCCGCGTGTGCGCGTACGCGTCGGACCCGACGGTGCAGGGCGGCGCGATGGGCGACGAGGGCTGCAAGGCGATCCTGGTCGCGTACGAGAAGGCGCTGGCGGACGGCGTGCCGGTGGTGGGCCTGTTCCACTCCGGCGGCGCGCGGCTGGCCGAGGGCGTGCTCTCGCTGCACGCGGTCGGCCAGGTCTTCGCGATGATGACCCGCGCCTCGGGCAAGATCCCGCAGCTGTCCGTGGTGCTCGGCCCGGCCGCCGGCGGCGCGGCGTACGGCCCGGCGCTGACCGACATCGTGATCCTCGGCCCGGCCGGCCGCGTCTTCGTCACCGGCCCCGAGGTGGTGCGCTCGGTCACCGGCGAGGCGGTCGACATGGACCGGCTCGGCGGCCCCGAGCCGCACGGGCGCCGCTCCGGCGTCGTGCACGTGGTGACGCACACCGACCAGGAGGCCTTCGCCACCGCGCGCCGGCTGGCCTCGCTGCTGGGCGACCAGGGCTCGCTGGACCCGGACGCGGTCCAGGACCGGGACCTGGGCGGGCTGCTGCCCGAGTCGCCCAAGCGCGCCTACGACGTGCACCCGCTGGTCAACGGGGTGCTCGACGCGCCGGGCGTGGAACTGCACCCGAAGTGGGCGCCGAACATCGTCACCACGCTCGGCCGGTTCGGCGGCCGCACCGTCGGGGTGATCGCCAACAACCCACTGCGGCTCGGCGGCTGCCTCGACTCGGCGTCGGCCGAGAAGGCGTCGCGGTTCGTGCGCATGTGCGACGCGTTCGGCGTGCCGCTGGTCGTCCTCGTGGACGTGCCGGGTTACCTGCCCGGCGTCGGCCAGGAGTGGGACGGCGTGGTGCGCCGCGGCGCGAAGCTGCTGCACGCGTTCGCTGAAGCCGTCGTGCCGCGCGTGACGCTGGTGACGCGTAAGACGTACGGCGGCGCGTATATCGCGATGAACTCGCGTTCGCTCGGCGCGACCCGGGTGTTCGCGTGGCCGACCGCCGAGCTCGCGGTGATGGGCGCGGTCGCGGCCGTGCGGGTGCTGCACCGGCGCAAGCTGGCCGAGGTGTCCGAGGACCTGCGCCCGCAGCTGGAGCTCGAGCTGGCCGCCGAGCACACGAAGATGGCCGGCGGGCTGGACAAGGCCGTCGAGATCGGCGTGGTGGACGAGGTCATCGAGCCGGCCGCCACCCGGCGCGCGCTGGCCGCCGCGATCGCCGCCGCCCCGCAGCGGCGCGGACAGCACGGCAACATCCCGCTGTGATGCCGTAATACCGCGCGCGTCGTGGACGGCGGGTTTTCCGGCAGCGCTTGAATACGCGCAGTGCGTCCACTGTGCTGAAGTATCGAGTGACGCAACGTGAATTCGCGTGACACAGCGGAACCGGCGACGGCGCAGGCCACCGTCGCCGGTTCCGCGTTCTTCCGAAACTTTTCGGGTTCCCGCTTTCCGGCCGCCGTTTCGCGGGCGTCCCTCGATCGGGTGACGCACGAGAACGGCGTCTGAGACATTCCGGACCGTACCCTGGACAGAAGATGGCGTTCCGGTGACGTCATCGGGTATGTACCTATCGAGTCGGAAGGATCATGCGCGGCGAAGGGAGGGATGCGCGGTGTGGACCGGGTACCGGTCGGTTTTCGGCGTGGACTGGAAAGAGGCCAACCGCGGGCCCGAGATCGCCGCGGACCGGGTGGCCCGCTGGCTCGGCCGTGAGGGCTTCGACCCCGGCTTCGTGCCCGCGCCGGGCCGCTACCGGGTCGGCAACGGCGCGGTGCTCACCGAGACCGAGGCCGCCGAGCCGGGCAGGTTCAAGGCGGTGCGCTACCGGCTCAAGGAGGCGCCGCGCGCGGGTGTGCACTGGTACACCTCGCTGACCTTCGTCTCGCTCTCGCGCCGCTCGGACAAGGAGCTGCGCGAACACGGCTACTTCGTGGTCGAGGTCTCGGCCCGCGGCTCCGACCCGTACACGCCGATAGACGAGCGGGTGCGCACGCCCGACCTGACCGGCCTGGTGCTCGACGCGGTGACCGCCACCGACGGGCCGGCCCGGCTGACCACCGCCCCGCAGCCGATAGCGGCGCGGGCCGTCGACGACCTGATCAACGTGCTGTGCGACCCCGGCCGCCGGATGCCCGCGGTGG
>JBOHCW010000698.1:0-3713 GCA_050725375.1 Actinocrinis sp.
GGCTTCGAATACCGGCTGACTGCTACAGCAGCGGGCCCGGGTAATAGCGGTCTGTCGCGGCGTGATCGCTCACCTCCACTTGGCGCTTGTCGACCACGTCCACCACACCTCGCACGGCGCGGGCCGCGACCGCCACATCCGCCGACGCGGACTCCTCGCGCGCCTCCCCGGTCAAGGTGACGATCCCGTTTGTCACGCTCACTGACACGGCGTCGGACACCTCGTCGGGGAAGCATTGCGCAACGCTGCGGATCACCTCCGCACGGATCTCGTCGTCGTCGCGCAGGTACGCGCCGAGCAAGTCGCTGCGCGAGACGATCCCGACCACCACGTCGCGCGCGTCGACCACCGGCAGGTGGCTGATGTTGTGCCGCTCCATCAGGTACGCGGCGTGGTTGATGTCGGTGTCGGGCGTGACGGTGACGAGGTTCGCCGTCATCAGCCGCGCCGCCGTGGTCGCGCGGCCGCGCTCACGCACCTGCCTGCCGCGGCGGGACAACAACTCCCACAGCTCCGACGGGGCGTCCGTCCCGGAGGCCTCCTTGGCGATCAGGTCGGTGCGCGAGACGACGCCGATGGCGTGACCCATCGAATCGACGACCGGCACCGCCCCGATACGGCGGCGCAGCATCGTGGTGGCGAGCGCGCGGAACGGAGCGAATGAACGCACCGTGACGACATCCCTGGTCATCACGTCGCCAACCGCTTTGGTGGTCATGGTTCTTCTCCACTTCTGGTCCGAGGCCGACCGGCGTCGATCCTCAACGATGCCCCACAGGCCTCCGTTGCCCGCGTGCATAGAGCGCGCGGCTGCCGATCAGCGGAGCGTGCTTCGCCAATTGCGATGTCGGCGCGGCCGTTTCACGTGCCGGGTTGCGCGCAGGTATGGGCACGACCACGACCGGGCAGGTGGCGCGTGCCACACAGGCGCGCGCGACCGGACCGAGCGCGGGGCCGTGATCTGGTCCGGCGCCGTCGCGATGGCGCTGATGATCGCCGTGTCCGAGCACGAGCATGCGTGCGCCGATCGCGCGGCACATCAGCTGCACACTCGGGACGCCCACCTCGACGACGCGCGTCACATTCGCGACCGCGGCGCGTTCAATCTCCCGCTCGACCATCGCGGCGGGATCGAGTTCGACAGTGTCCTGTGAATCGATGGGGGCGTATGGCGCGCGCGGGCGGCGCCGTGAGTCGAGCACGTACACGGCGATCAGCGCGGCCCCGTGCGCGGCGGCCTCGCCAGCCGCCCAACGCAGGGCGGCCAGCGAGGCTTCGGTGCCGTCGATGCCGACGACGACGGGAGCGCTTGCGGCGAACACCGCACTCACTCCTGCCAGACGGGATACTGGTGCTGGGCGCAGTCGGACACCGCCCGAGCGATGGCGCGCGCGGTGACGACGCCGACCACGTGGTTCTCCTCGTCGAGGACCGGGACCGCGTCCAGGTCGTATTCGGTCAGGGCGCGGGCGCAGGTCCGCAGATCGTCGTCGCGGCGCAGGCTGATCCAGGCAGCGCAGCCGAGCGCCTCGACCGGGGTGGCCTTCAGCTGCTTGGCATCCAGCGGCCACAGGCCGGCCAGGTGGCGGGTGCCGATGATCCCGATGTAGCGGCCGGACGGGTCGACGACGACAACGTGCCGCGCGGGGCCGGACAGGAACCGCTCGACGACTTCCCAGACGCTCGCGCCGCCGCGCACGATGCCGGCCGGCGAGGTCATCATCGAAGCCGCGGTGGTGGATTGAAGAGCTTCGAAAGTGTTGTTGTCCATACCTCGATCGTGCCGCTGTGCCCGGCCGGGGGTCAGGGACTTTCGACCCGGTATTCACCGGCCGATCAGCTCGACTCCGCGTCAAGCTGACGCACCCGCCCCCATCGCGACGGCGCCACGCGCCAGCCGCACGGCTTATCGGTGAGCGACGGATCGTGCTTCGCGAGGCCCTTTACGGTTGTTCGCCTCCCCGCACTCGCACGCCTTCGGCGCCGAACGAGTCGAGCGCGACCGCGATGGCACGCGCCCAGGCCGCGATCTCGTTCCAATCGCGGTCGTCGCGGTCGGACACCCGCAGCGCCGAAGCGGCCACGCGCTCGGCCAGGCCGAGCCGTTCGCGCTCCAGGCGTCCGGCGAAGACGCGGTGCTCGCGCGCCCCGATCGCGGCCATCAGCGCCGCCGCGTCTGAGGGCTCTAGCGCCGGCTGGGGCGGATCGCCGATCGGCCCGCTGGAGAACAACCACACCGGTCGAGCAGCGAACTCGTCGCCGAGCCGCCGCACAAGCCGTCGGGCGGAGGTCAGCCAGCGGCCCATGTACACCGCACTGCCGACGATCGCCGCCTCGTACTCGTCGAGCGACTCGACCTGCTCCGGTGAGACGATCTGTACCTTGTGGCCCTGCTCGGCAAGCACGCCGGCCAGCGTCCGGGCGATCTCCCGCGTCGCGCCATGCCTGCTCGCCGCCGATATCAGAACTCTCATCTCACGCTCCCGGTCCCGGCCCGCGCCCTGCACGCGGGACACCTCCACACTGTGCACGTCAACCCGAGCGCTCCAGGGCCGTCGGCCCCACAAGCGCGGGTCAGACGGCACACACCTCCCCGGGCGGTGACCTCAGTCCCGCGCGTCGAGGACGTTCGCCACGATCCGGCGGGCCGCATGCGGCGAGACGCTGATGCCGAAAGCGGCGCACAGCGGGCCGCGCCACCGGTGAAGGAGGACGACCATGGTCCACAAGACCGTCGCAGACGTGATGACCCCCGCCCGGCGCGTGGTCACCGCCCGGCCCGACACGACCTACAAGCAGGCCGCCGCACTCCTGTCCGAGCATCGGATCAGTGCTCTACCGGTCATCGGCGAGGACGGCGCGGTGGTCGGCGTGGTGTCCGAGGCCGATCTGCTGACCAAGGAGAGCCGGTCGCAGGACGCCCCCGGCAGCCGCCCGGCGGCCTCGCTCAGCGAGCACCACGCGCGCCAGAAGGCCCGCGCCGCCACGGTCGCGGACCTGATGACCGCGCCCGCGGTCACCGTGTCGGCGAGCACGGCCCTGTCCGTGGCGGCCCGCCGCATGGAGCACACGAAGGTCAAGCGGCTTCCGGTCGTCGACGCCGACGGCCGCCTGACCGGAATCCTCAGCCGGGCCGACATCCTGCGGATCTTCCTGCGCTCCGACGAGCAATTGCGCGAGGACGTACGCGAACTGCTCGTCGATCAGTTCTGGCTCGACCCGGAGGGATGGTCCGTCGAGGTCGACGACGGAGTGGTCCGCCTGGCCGGCATCATGGACGCCCGAAGCACGGCGCAGATCGCCGTGAACGCCGTGCGGCGCATCGAAGGCGTCGTCGCGGTCGAGGACGAGCTGACCTACAAGCTCGACGACACCAGGATGCGGCCGACCCCCGACGCGCCCTACGGCTCGGTGTTCGCAGCCTGGCGCTCCCACGCTCAAAACTAAGGCGGGCCGGGAAGGCAAGGTGGGTCAGGAGCCTTAGTCCGCCTCTGGCCCGTCGGCGATCGCGTCCCCCTCCGCACTGCCGCCGTCTACGGACGGGTCGGCGTCGATGGTGGTCGGCGCCGTCCAGGTCAGCACCGTCCCGCCGCCCTGGCCGGGTTGGACGCTGAAGGCTCCGCCGAGCTGCTCGGCGCGCTCGCGCATGTTGGCCAGGCCGCTGCGCCGCCCGTCGCGCGGGATGCCCACGCCGTCATCGACAACCGTCAGAG
>JBOHCW010000699.1:0-6044 GCA_050725375.1 Actinocrinis sp.
GCGACCGCCGAGGACGCGGACCACCACCGTGGCGGCACGGTGGACGGCATCCCCGTGCACTCGGTGCGGCTGCGCGGCCTGATCGCGCATCAGGAGGTGCTGCTCGGCGCGGTCGGCGAGACGCTGACCGTCCGGCACGACTCGCTGGACCGCGTCTCCTTCATGCCGGGCGTCGTGCTCGGCGTGCGCAAGGTGGCGCAGCACCCTGGCTTGACCGTCGGGCTCGAACACTTCCTGGACCAGTGAGCCCGTCGTGCGAGCACGTACCGCGGCGTTCCTGCTGGGCGCGGTCCTGGTCTTCTACCTCGGGCTGTGCCTGTGGGAGGGCTCGCTCGCGCTCTACGACGGTTTCAACAGCGGCGGCGCGGACTCCGGCCTGATCGGCGCGGCGCTGATCGTGTTCGGCTTCCTCGGCGCCTGGTTCCTGGTGCGCGAGATCCAGTTCGGCTTCGCCACCGAGCGGCTGGCGAAGCGGCTCGACGGCGAGGGCGCGCTCGGCCAGGAAGACCTGGACGCGCTGCCGAGGTCGCCGGCCGGCCGGGTGGACCGTGCGGCCGCGGACCGGCTCTTCGAGCGGCGCAGGGCCGAGACCGAGTCGGGCCCGGACGACTGGCGCACCTGGTACCGGCTGGCCGCGGCGTACTCGGCGGCGAAGGACAACTCCCGCGCGCGCGCCGCGATGCGCCACGCGATCAAGCTGGAGAGCGGCCGCGCCGTGGACGGCGCGGCTCCGCACTCCTCCTGAGCGGGCGGTTACTCGCCCCCTCAGACCTCGATGACGACCGGCAGGATCATCGGCCGGCGGCGGAAGGTGTCCGAGACCCACTTGCCGACCGTGCGGCGCACCAGCTGCTGGAGCTGGTGCGCGTCGCCGACGCCGTCGGACGCCGCGTGCGCCAGCGCCTCCACGATCAGCGGGATGACCGCCGCCAGCGCGTCGTCGTCGATGCCCGCGCCGCGCGACTGGACCTCCGGGCCGGCCGAGACCTTGCCGGTGTCCGTGTCGACGACCATGAAGACCGAGATGAAGCCCTCGTCGCCGAGGATCCGGCGGTCCTTCAGGCTCGCCTCGGTGATGTCGCCGACCGACAGGCCGTCCACGTACACGTAGCCGCAGGGGACCTTGCCGCTGATCCGGGCGATCCCGTCGACCAGGTCCACGGTCACGCCGTCCTCGGCGATCACGATCCGGTCGGCCGGCACGCCGGTCAGCACGGCAAGCTCCCCGTTGGCGCGCAGGTGGCGCCACTCGCCGTGCACCGGCATCACGTTGCGCGGCTTGGCCAGGTTGTAGAAGTACAACAGCTCGCCGGCCGAGGCGTGCCCGGAGACGTGCACCTTCGCGTTGCCCTTGTGCACGACCTTCGCGCCCCACCGGGTCAGGCCGTTGATGACCCGGTAGACGGCGGTCTCGTTGCCGGGGATCAGGGAGGAGGCCAGGATCACCGTGTCGTCCTCGACGATGCGGATCTGGTGGTCCCGGTTGGCCATCCGGGACAGGGCGGCCATCGGCTCGCCCTGCGAGCCGGTGCAGATCAGCACGATCTGCTCGGGCGCGTAGTCGTCCAGCGCGCGCGAGTCGACCACCAGGCCGTCCGGCACCTTCAGGTAGCCCAGGTCGCGCGCGACGCCCATGTTGCGCACCATCGAGCGGCCGATGAACGCCACCTTCCGGCGGTTCCTGGCCGCGATGTCCAGCACCTGCTGGACCCGGTGCACGTGGCTGGCGAAGGAGGCCACGATGACCCGCCGGGTGGCCTGCGCGAAGGCGCGCTCCAGCGCCGGGGTGATCTCCCGCTCGCTGGGCACGAAGCCGGGCACCTCGGCGTTGGTCGAGTCCGACAGGATCAGGTCGATGCCGCGCTCGCCGAGCCTGGCGATGCCGGCCAGGTCGGTCAGCCGGCCGTCCAGCGGCAGCTGGTCCATCTTGAATTCCCCGGTGTGCAGCACGGTGCCGGCGCCGGTCTCGACCACCACGGCCAGCGCGTCCGGGATCGAGTGGTTGACCGCCAGGAACGAGCAGTCGAACGGGCCGATCCGCTCGGTGTGCCCCTCCTTGACCTCCAGCGTGTACGGCCGGATGCGGTGCTCGGCCAGCTTCGCCTCGATCAGCGCCAGGGTCAGCTGCGAGCCGACCAGCGGGATGTCGGCCCGCTCCCTGAGCAGGTAGGGCACCGCGCCGATGTGGTCCTCGTGGCCGTGGGTCAGGATGACCGCGACCACGTCCTCGTACCGGTCCCGGATCGAGGTGAAGTCCGGCAGGATCAGGTCGACGCCCGGCTGCTCCGGCTCCGGGAACAGCACGCCGCAGTCCACGATCAGCAGCTTGCCCGCGTACTCGTACACGGTCATGTTCCGGCCGATCTCGCCTAGCCCGCCGAGCGGGGTGACGCGCAGCGCGCCGTCCGGCAGCTGCGGCGGGGACCCCAGATCGGGATGCGGGTGGCTCATCGGGCGGCTCCAGTTCGGGTCGTTCGCGGGCGGGCCTGGTCGGCCGCGCCAGTCGGTGTGCGGTTAATCGGTGTGCGGTTAATCGGTATTCGGTTAAATCGGTGTGCGGTTGACGCGTTCGGTTCGATCGGACCGGTGGTCCGTCAGATCTCGATGCCGCCGGCGGCCAGGTCCTCGCGCAGCACGGCGAGCTGCTCCCCGCTCAGGTCCACCAGCGGCAGGCGCACCGGTCCGGCGGGCAGGCCGAGCCGGTTGAGCGCCGCCTTCGTGGTGATTACCCCCTGAGTGCGGAAAACACCCGTGTAGATCGGCAGCAGCGAGCGGTGGACGGCGAGCGCCTCGGCCACGTTCCCGGCCGCGTAGGCCTCGAACAGGGCCCGGATCCGCCCGGTGACCAGGTGGCTGGCTACGGACACCGCGCCCACCGCGCCGATGGACAGCAGCGGCAGGTTCATCATGTCATCGCCGCAGTAGTAGGCCAGGCCGGTGCGGGCCATCACCCAGCTGGACGCGCCCAGGTCCCCCTTGGCGTCCTTGACCGCCACGATCCGCTCGTGCTCGGCCAGCCGCACCAGGGACTCGGTGTCGATCGGGGTCGAGGTGCGCACCGGGATGTCGTAGAGCATCAGCGGCAGCCCGGTGGCGTCCGCGATCGCGGTGAAGTGCTGGATGACGCCCTCGCGCGGCGGGCGCGAGTAGTAGGGCGTCACGGCCAGCAGGCCGTCCGCCCCGGCCTTCTCGGCCGCGCGCGCCTGCTCGACGCTGTGCCGGGTGTCGTTCGTACCGACGCCGGCGATCACGTGCACCCGGTCGCCGACGCTCTCCCGCACCGCCCGCACCAGCGCGGACTTCTCCTCGTCGGTGGTGGTCGGCGACTCGCCGGTGGTGCCGCTGATCACCAGGGCGTCGTTGCCGGCGTCGACGAGGTGCGCGGCCAGCCGCTGGGCGCCGGCCAGGTCGAGCCCGCCGTCCTCGGTGAACGGGGTGATCATCGCGGTCGCGATCCGGCCGAAGGGGGCGCGGGGCGGGGAAACGGGAGAAGCCATGGGACAAAGCTACCGGGACGCGCCCGGGCTCGTCAGGTCCGATGCCCTCTCCTGTGGACAACTTGGGACATTTCCTCGGACGGACCCGGCCGCCGGGGCGGCGTGGAAGGATCCCGTCGCCTCCTGCTCGGGGGTCCAGGAGTCGACGGGATCCACTATCACTATCGACGCAGCGCCGGCGGGGACACGGCGCGGGCCGCCATGTTCATCCGATCGGGTGTCGCGCCCAGGGCGCGCCGCGAATCCCTTGAGCCACTCGCCGGGTGTCGCGTCCCACACGTCGCATCACTGCCGAGTCAGTGATCGGACGGTGGCGGCCGGTGATCCGGCCCCACTGATCGGACCCGGCGAGTCTGGCTCGGTGAATCGCTCAGGGGGCGACGCGGCCATTGCTGTTGAACGCCGCGTGCGTCAACGGCATCGCCGTGGCGAACGCCTCTTCCATCTTCTCCGCGACCATCTCGATCTCCCGCTGCGGGAAGGACGGAAAGGCGGAATCCTCGCGCTTGGTGCGCAGCGACAGGAAATGCATCAGGGCACGTGCATTACACGTCGCGTACATCGACGAATAAATCGACACCGGCAACACACCGCGTGCGACCTCACGCGCCACACCCGCCTCCAGCATTTCGAGATACGCGCGATACGCAACAGTGCACACATCGCGTGTTGCCCGTGCGACCACTTTGTGCTGACCGGGCGTGCCGTCAACGAACACGTAACGCCCCGGCTTGCCTTCCTGCACGAGTTTCCGATCAGGGCCGGGCAGGTAGAACACCGGCTCCAGTCGGCGGTAGCGGCCGCTCTCCTCGTTGTAGCTGAAAGTCCGGTGCCTCATGAATTCGCGGAAGACGAAGATCGGCGCGGACACGAAGAAGGTGAACGAGTTGTGCTCGAACGGGCTGCCGTGCCGGTCGCGCATCAGATAGTTGATGAGCCCGGCCGAGCGCTGCGCGTCGGTGCCGATCTGGGCCAGCGACTGCTCGCCGGCCGTGGACACCCGCGCCGCGAACAGCACGTCGGAGTCGGCGGCCGAGCACTTGACCACGCTCACCGTCACGTCGGAGCGGAAGCGGACGTCGGACAGCGCGGCCGGCGCGTTCCGCGAATCGGGGTCGGTCACGGCGTGGCTCCCAGCGTTCTGGCGGTTCGTCGCCTTCGGACATTCGGCGGCCGCGCGCCGGCCGCCCGCTCGACGCAGGCGCCGCTCGGCGGGAAAGCCCTCAGCGGCCCGCACGCAGCCGATCCCAGCGTATCGGGACCCACCGACAGGTCCCGCGGTCTGACACGGTCTCAGGCCCGCTGGAGAGCCGTCAGGGGCCGGCGGATCGCCGACCCCTGACCGGGAGACTCGAAAACTCAGCGACCGCGCCCGAGCGTCACGTGGTCGGCGTCAGGTCGGTCAGCTTCGCGCTGTCGAGCATGCCGCTCACCGTGCCCGCGTTGTTCATCAGGCGCAGCACGATGTCCAGCTTGGCCGGCAGCACCACGGTCGGGTACGTGCCCACCTGCATCGCCGAGATCACCTTCGGGTCGGGCTGCCCGGCCGTGCGCAGCGCGGTCTCGATCACGACCCGCTGGCCGCTGGTGGCCTGGAGCCTGGCCATGACCGCGGCGAAGATCGCCGTGGTGTGCGGGTACTTGTCCACGAAGGTCTTGGTGGCGAAGTAGCCGTCGACGGGCACCGCCGCCGCGTTGCCGGTCGCCAGGTCCTGCGTCTCCTGCAGGCCGGCCGAGATCTCGGCGCCGGTCACGTACGGCTCCTGCAGCGCCGCGGCGATGGACCCGCCGCCGGCCACGTCGGCGGTCGCCTTCGCCGGGTCGGCCTCGACGTGGATCGCCGGGCAGCTGGTCGGCAGCGGCGCGCCGAGCGACTGGAACCAGCTGGCCAGGGCCAGGTATTCGGTGCTGTCGATGCTCGGCACCACGATCGTGTCCGAACCGTTGCAGTTGAACGCGTTGCCCGGGCCCCAGCTCGGCAGCGTGGCGCCGGACCGGGTCAACAGGCCGATGGTGCCGGAAGCGGCGTCGTACGCCTCGCTGACCACGCGCAGGTTGTCGTTGGCGGCCAGCTGCGAGTGCGAGTTGAGGAACTCGGCGTACTGGCCGAACGCGATGTCGATCTTCCCGGACGCCAGCGCCGCCAGTTCGTCGGACTCGCTGGTGAAGTTCTGCACCGTGATGGTCAGACCCGCGTCGACGAAGGCGTGGCTGCTCTGCGAGGTGCCGATGTTGAACGGCACCGCGCCGATCGACTCGACGACGCCGACCCGCACGTTGCTCTGGTCGGGGCTGCCCAGGCCGGCGGAGCCGCCGCTGCAGGCGGACGCCGCGGCGGCGGTGGCCGCGGCGGCCAGGCCGAGCGCGATCCCGGAACGGGCGCGCGACCGGCGGGCGGGCTTGGTCGGCTGGAACATGGCTACCTCTCGGTGCTTACAGGCGTCTGCGGCGCCATGCTAAACCACTTCGATTGCCGTCCTGAATACCAGGCCGGAGAAATCCGCACACCGCGAGGCCGGTGCGTGAGTACACGGACATTACTCAATT
>JBOHCW010000700.1:0-9076 GCA_050725375.1 Actinocrinis sp.
GTCCTCGTCCTCGATGCGCGGGACGACGATGCCGGTGCGCGGATGGGGCGGCTTGCGACCGATTGCGCTATCGGCTTCCCCTTCCCCTTCCCCTGCGCCCGCGCCCGCGTCGGCCTCGATGAAGTCGAGCATGCGGCGGACGCTGCCGGGGTGCAGGCGGATGTCCGGGTTGAGGACGAGCGCGGCGTCGTGGCGCTCGGCCTTCGCCCGGGCCGCGTTGATCCCCGCCGCGTAACCCAGATTTCCGCCGGTGTGCACGATCCGGACCCGCGCGTCGGCGTGTTCGGCGCACCAGGACTCGATCTTGCCGACGGTCTCGTCGGCCGAGTCGTTGTCGGCGATCACCACGTGCCATTCCACGCCCTCGAACCCCGAGGCGAGCGAGTCGAGCAGGCCGACGACGACCTTCGCGCTGTTCCAGGTCACCACGAGGGCGGCGACGGACGGGGTCGGCCGGGGCCGCGGTTCGGTCGAAGGCACGAAATGAGTCCTGTAGATCGAGGTGATCGAGGTGATCGTCAGTCGGATGATCGGGACGGTGCGGCGGACGAGGCGGCGGCCGGGTCCTGCGCGGCGGCGCGGCTGCTCTCGTCGCGCAGCCACGTCGTGAAGTCGCCGGCCTTGATCGCCCGGGCCGCCCGGCGGCGGGCGACCACGGTCACCGCCGCGAACCACAGTATCGGCAGCGCGTTGCGCAGCGGGTCCTGTTTCAGCAGAACCTTGAGATGGGACGAGCTGGTGCGCGAGCCGGGCAGCTCGGTGCGGGCCGCGGCCTGCTCGGTGACCGTCATCGAGCGCACCCGGCGGCGCAGCAGGTCGGCCAGTCTGCGCGGCGGGTGCACGGTGACGCGCGCGGTGTCGATCACCCGGCGCTCGCGCGGCTCGAAGGACAGCGAGGCCGCCAGATCGTCGCCCATGAGTTCGGGCAGCGCCATGATCCTCGCGTGCCCTTCCCCCGAAAGGCCGATCACGCCGCGTCCGAAAAGACCGTCCCGCACCACCGGGAGCTGCTCCCAGATCCGGTAGTACCACCTGACCGTCCATGGAATTCCGTCAAGCGGCGTATGCCGTTGCGGCGCGACCGCGTGGACGCCGGGATCGCGCAGCGCGCTCGCCAGCGCGCGGACGCCGGCGGCCGAGAGTTCGACGTCGGCATCGACGTAAATCCGTGGAAAGTCACGTGCGTGCTCATCGCCGAGGCGCAAGGCCCTGTGCTTGTTGGGCACCGGAGTGGCGACCACGCGTACGCCGGGGAAACGGCTCGCGACCTGCTCGGTGTCGTCCGTGCAGCCGTTCGCGACCACGATCGTTTCGAAGGCCTCTGCACCGTCAGATGCTTCCGACGCCACGTCGGAAACCAACCCGGAGAGCAGACGGCCGATCACCGCGGCCTCGTTGTGTGCGGGCACTACCACGCTTGTCACAGAAGGAAGTATCAGTTGCGCGTCGTGCCTTGTCCACGCGTTGGCGCAATTCGCCGCCCGGCGGCCGGTCGGCTCCGGCGCGTGTACGGCCCCCTCGCGCGCCCGCTGAACACCGCGTGACTTCAGATCAATTTCCGGCAGCGGGTACAGATTCTGTTCGATCACGCTAGATTGGCGGTCAGCCGGACCCGATCGCTCCGGTGGGTGGTGGGAGATCTCGAAGATCACGCCTATATGACCGAATATTAGGCAGGTTCACTGTTTTTTGACGACTGAGTACGGGTCAGTCCCGTATTGAGTGGGTGGGGGGATGACCGGTGACGGTCTTGAATGTGTTGTCGCCAGAGCGAAGAACACGTCCGGGCGCACACGCCGATCGCTACGAGCGCGCCAGAGTCTATCTACGAGCCCTGCTGCTCGCGGACGCGGTCGCGGCCCTGGTGGGCGGGCTGCTCGCGTACGCGCTGCATCCGGACGCGAGCGACTCGGCCGACCTTCAGATATTTCCGCTGCGGCTGGCCGTGGCGTTCATGCCGGTGGGCTGGGCGGTCGCGCTGTGGCTGCATCGGGCCTATGACCGGCGCAGGGTCGGGCTGGACCCGGAACTGCGCCGCAAGATCCTCGGCGCGTCCGGACTGCTGGCCCTGTGCCTGGCGCTGTGCGCGCTGCTCGTGGACAGCATGGCCCTGTTCCGCCAGGTGATCGAGGCCATCGCGCTGTCCGCGGCGCTGACCCCGATCGCCCGCGCGGCGGCGCGCGCCGGACTGTCGCGGGCCAACCTCGGCCTCGAACAACGCAGGGTGCTGCTGGTGGGGCACGCCGGCTCGGTGGCCGGATTCGCCGCGCAGGTACGGCCGAACCGGGCGCCGTGGCTCAAGGTGGTCGGCGCCTGCCTGGTCGGGCCGACCGAGCCGGACGAGGCGGAGAACCTGCAGTTCAAGGTGGCCGGCGACCTGGCCTCGGTGGCCGACGCGGCCGACTCGATGAACTGCGACGTGGTGGTCGTGCTCACCTGTCCGGAGCTGGACGGCTCGGCGCTGCGCGAACTGTCCTGGCGGCTGCACGAGCTGGGCGTGGACCTGGCGATGGTGCCGATGATGGTGGGCGTCGCGGCCGAGCGGATCACCGTCGGCACCGTGGACGGCATGCCGCTGCTGCACATCCGCGCGCCGATCCTGACCGGGCCGTCGCGCGCCGTGAAGGGGCTGTTCGACCGAGCGCTCGCCGCGCTCGCCCTGATCGTGTTCTCGCCGGTGATGCTCGCGGTGGCCGCCCTGGTGCGCGCGACCAGCCCCGGACCGGCGCTGTTCAAGCAGGTCCGGGTCGGCCAGAACGGCCGCGAGTTCGTGTGCCTGAAATTCCGCACCATGGTCGTCGACGCCGAACGGCTGCGCGACCAGCTGCAGCACCTGAACGAGAAGAGCGACGGCGTCCTGTTCAAGATCCGGCGCGACCCGCGGATCACCTCGGTCGGCCGGCTGCTGCGCAAGTGCTCGCTGGACGAGCTGCCGCAGCTGATCAACGTGCTGACCGGCGACATGTCGCTGATCGGCCCGCGCCCGCCGCTGCCCGAAGAGGCGGCGCGCTACACCGACGAGGTGCGCCACCGGCTCGCGGTCAAGCCCGGCCTGACCGGCCTGTGGCAGGTCAGCGGACGCTCGATGCTGTCCTGGGACGAATCGGTGCGCCTGGACCTGAGTTACGTGGAGAACTGGTCGCCGCAGCTGGACGCGATGATCCTGCTGCGCACGACCTCCGCGGTGGTGCGCGGCACCGGCGCGTTCTAGAGGGGGGAACCGAATCATGGCTCGTGCCGCTGTAGGCGACGCGAATACGCAGGACAGTGTGGAATCAAGCACTGTGGAGTCAGACACCGCGGAATCAGGCGCTGCGGAATCAGGCGCCGCGTCAGCCGCGGCCCGGCAGCTCGGCGTCGCGGTGGTCGGCGCCGGGTACTGGGGACCGAACCTGGTGCGCAACTTCCAGGGCTCGTCCTCGTTCCGGCTGCGCTGGCTGTGCGACCTGGACGTCGCCCGCGCACACAAGGTGCTCGGCGCGTACTCGACCGTCGAGGCCACGTCGGACTACGCCGCCGTGCTCGCGGACCAGAGCGTCAAGGCGGTCGCGATCGCCACGCCCGCGGGCACCCACCGCGACCTGGCGATGGCCGCGCTGGACGCCGGCAAGCACGTGCTGATCGAGAAGCCGCTGGCCGCGACCTACGCCGAGGGCAAGGAGCTGGTCGAGGCGGCGGACAAGCGCGGCCTGGTGCTGATGTGCGACCACACCTACTGCTACACCCCGGCCGTCACCAAGATCAGGGAGCTGATCCACGAGGGCTCGCTCGGCGAGCTGCAGTTCTTCGACTCGGTGCGGATCAACCTGGGCCTGGTGCAGCGGGACGTCGACGTGCTGTGGGATCTCGCGCCGCACGACCTGTCGATCCTGGACGCGGTGCTGCCCGAGGGCGTCGAGCCGGTCGCCGTCGCGGCGCACGGCGCGGACCCGATCGGCGCCGGCCGTTCCTGCATCGCGTATCTGACGGTGCGGCTGACCGGCGGCGCGATCGCGCACGTGCACGTCAACTGGCTCTCGCCGACCAAGGTGCGCACCACGATGATCGGCGGCTCGAAGCGCACGCTGGTGTGGGACGACCTGAACCCGGCGCAGCGGGTCGCGGTGTTCGACCGCGGAGTCGATCTCGCCGGTGCGGGCGAGATCGGCGCCGAGGCGCGCCGGGAGATGCAGGTCTCGTACCGCTCCGGGGACATGACGGCCCCGGCGCTGGTCGAGCGGGAGGCGCTGGGCGCGATGGTCGAGGAGTTCGCCGCCTCGATCCGCACCGGGCGCGCGCCGCTGACCGACGGGCGGGCGGGCCTGCGGGTGTTGGACATTCTGGAGGCCGCGTCGCGCAGTCTGGCGTTCCAAGGCGCGGTGGTCGGTCTGAAAGGTTGGGAGTAACACATGGAGCAGGGCGCGCTCGGCCGGATCCTGGTGACCGGAGGGGCCGGCACGATCGGCTCGAACCTGGTCGACCTGCTGGTGCGGGAGGGGGCCTCGGAGATCCGGGTGCTCGACGACTTCACCCGCGGCCGCCGGGAGAACCTCGCCTGGGCCACCGCCAACGGCCCGGTCCGGATCATCGAGGGCGACATCCGCGACCGGGACACCGTGCGCGCGGCCACGGAGGGGACCGACCTGGTCTTCCACCTGGCCGCGATCCGGATCACCCAGTGCGCGCAGGAGCCGCGGCTGGCCAACGAGGTGCTGGTGGACGGCACGTTCAACGTGATCGAGGCGGCGGCCGCGGCCGGCGTGCGCAAGCTGATCGCGTCGTCCTCGGCGTCGGTGTACGGGCTGGCCGAGTCCTTCCCGACCACCGAGCGGCACCACCCGTACAACAACGACACCTTCTACGGCACGGCCAAGGCCTTCAACGAGGGCATGCTGCGCAGTTTCAAGGCCATGCAAGGGCTCGACTATCTCGCGCTGCGTTACTTCAACGTCTACGGCCCGCGGATGGACACCCACGGCCTGTACACCGAGGTGTTGATCCGCTGGATGGAGCGCATCGAGAACGGGCAGCCGCCGCTGATCTTCGGCGACGGCGAGCAGACGATGGACTTCGTGCACGTACACGACATCGCCCGCGCGAACCTGCTGGCGGCGCGTTCGCCGCTGACCGACGACGTGTTCAACGTGGCCCGCGGCGAGGAGACCAGCCTCAAGGAACTCGCGGCGGCGCTGCTGTCCGCGATGGACTCGGACCTGCCGGTCGAGCACGGCCCGGAGCGCGCGGTCAACGGCGTGACCCGGCGGCTCGCCGACACCTCGGCGGCAGCGCAGAAGCTGGGCTTCACGGCCGAGATCGGCCTGGACGAAGGACTGCGCGGGCTGGTCGAGTGGTGGCGCGGCGAGAAGGCGGCGGGGACGAGCCTGTGAGCGGAACGAACGAGGCGAACAGTGCGGGATCCGACCGCATCCCGGTGATGATCCCGTACCTCGACCAGCGCGAGGCGGACGCCGCCGCGCAGGCGGTGCTCTCCGGCTGGGTCGCGCAGGGTCCGCGGGTCGCGCGCTTCGAGGAGGGGTTCGCGGCCCGGGTCGGCGCGGCGCACGGCGTCGCGGTCAGCTCCTGCACCACCGCGCTGCACCTCGCGCTGGTGGCCTGCGGGATCGGGCCGGGCGACGAGGTCGTGGTGCCGTCGTTCTCGTTCATCGCGACGGCGAACGCAGTGCGGTACGTCGGCGCCACGCCGGTGTTCGCGGACGTGGACCTGGCGACCGGGAATATGACCCCTGAGACGGTCGGGCCGGTGCTCACCGCGCGCACCCGGGCGGTCATGATCGTCCATCAGGGCGGCGTGCCGGCGGACATGGACGCCTTGCGCGCCCTGTGCGAGCCGCGCGGCCTGCACCTGGTCGAGGACGCTGCTTGCGCGGTCGGTTCGACGTACCGCGGCAAGCCGGTCGGCGCGGACGCGCTGATCGCGGCCTGGTCCTTCCACCCGCGCAAGCTGCTGACCACCGGCGAGGGCGGCATGCTCACCCTCGACGACGCGGACCGGGCCCAGCGGCTGCGGCGGCTGCGCGAGCACGGCATGAACCTGTCGGCGGCGGCGCGCCACTCGGCCGCGGGCCCGGTCTTCGAGAGCTATCTGGAGACCGGTTACAACTACCGGATGACGGACATCCAGGCCGCGGTCGGTCTCGTTCAGCTGGACAAGCTGGCCGAGATGATCACTCGCCGCCGCGAGCTGGCGGCCCGCTACCACGAGCTGCTGGCCGAGGTTGCGGGCGCGAGCCCGGTGCGCGACCCCGAATACGGCGAGACCAACTACCAGTCGTTCTGGGTGCTGCTCGACCCCGAGCAGCACCCCGGCGGCCGGGACGCGGCCCTGCGCCGGCTGGCCGAGGCGGGCGTCTCGGCGCGGCGCGGGATCATGGCCACGCACCTGGAACCGGCGTATCAGGGTTCGAGTGCGACCTCCGGTTCGAACCCCGTGCCGCTGCCGAACACCGAGCGGCTGACCCGCGACTCGCTGATCCTGCCGCTGTTCCACACGCTGACCGCCGGCCAGCAGGAGCACGTCGTGGACGTGCTGCGCAAACCGGCGGACTGACCGATGCGCGGCACGATCGTCGCCCTGGACGCCGCCGCGGCGGACGCCGGGGCCGCCGAGAAGAACACCACGCGTACCGCACTCGACGCGCGCTACGGCACGACGTGCGGCGAGCAGGAACTGCTGATCGTCGGCGCCGGCGGTTTCGCGCGCGAGACGGCGCAGGCGGTCGCGGCGCTCAACGCCGTGCGGCCGACCTGGCAGCTGCTCGGCTTCCTGGACGACGACCCGCTCACGCACGGCCGGCGCGTCGACGGGCTGCCGGTGATCGGCGGCACGGACCTGGCCGGGTCGCTGCCGCGGACCCGGCTGGTGGTGTGCGTGGGCAATCCGCGCAACTACTTCGCCCGGATGCGGATCGTCGAGCGGCTCGGCCTGCCGCCGGCCCGGTACGCGACGATCGTGCATCCGTCGGCGCAGATCTCCGACTCGTCATCGGTCGGGCCGGGCAGCGTGATCCTCGCGCAGAGCGTCCTGACCGCGTCCGTTGACGTGGGGGCGCACGTCGCGGTGATGCCGCACGCCGTGTTGACCCACGATGTCATGATTTCCGACTTCGCCACCGTCGCGTCCGGCGTACGCTTCGGAGGCGGCGTGAAGGTGGAGCAGGGCGCGTATATCGGCGCCGGCGCTCTGATCCGCGAGCAGGTCAAGATCGGCGCCTGGTCGCTGGTCGGGATGGGGTCGCTGGTGCTGGGGGACGTGCCGCCGGCGCAGGTGTGGGTGGGCAGCCCGGCGCGGCTGCTGCGCAAGGTCGACGGCGCGCCGGACGCGTTCGGGTCCGCGTCGCAGCCGTCCTGAGCGTGACGATCCGAGATAAACAACAAAGGAATACCAAGGTCAGACTATCTCTGACCCGGCAGAGGCTCGCACAGCTCGACGCACGTCCGAATCCACTGTTGCCGAGGGAAGGCGCACAGGGCATGGCACAGACGAATCCGATCCCCCTGGTCGATCTGAAGGCGGCGCACGCCGAGATCGCCGAGGAGGTCGCCGCGGGCTTCCAGCGGGTGCTCGCCACGACCGGCTTCGTCGGCGGGCCCGAGGTGGCCGCCTTCGAGGACGAATACGCCAGGTTCAGCGGTGTCGGCCACTGCGTCGGCGTCGCGAACGGCACCGACGCTGTCGAGTTGGCGCTGCGCGCGGCCGGCGTCGGGCGCGACGACGAGGTGGTGCTGCCGGCCAACACCTTCATCGCCACCGCCGAGGCCGCCGCCCGGATCGGCGCGCGGCCGGTCCTGGTGGACTGCGCGCCGGACAGCCACCTGATCGACGTGCAGGCCGCGCTCGCCGCGGTCGGCCCGCGCACCCGCGCGGTCGTGCCGGTGCACCTGTACGGGCAGCTCGCCCCGGTCGATGAACTGGCCGCGAAGCTGGCCGGCAGCGCGGTGCGCATCGTCGAGGACGCGGCGCAGTGCCAGGGCGCGACCCGGCACGGGCACGGCGCCGGGTCCGGCGGCGGCCTGGCCGCGACCAGCTTCTACCCCGGCAAGAACCTCGGCGCCTACGGCGACGCGGGCGCCGTGCTCACCGACGATCCGCAGACCGCCGCGACCGTCAGGGCCCTGGGAAACCACGGCGGCCTGACCAAGTACAGCCATGACCTGGTCGGCTTCAACAGCCGGCTCGACGCGCTGCAGGCCGTGGTGTTGCGGGCGAAACTCAAGCGGCTGCCCGCCTGGAACGAGGCGCGCCGCGCGGCCGCCGCGCGTTACGCCGAACTGCTCGCGGACCTCGACGGCGTCACGCTGCCGGCCGCCGAGCCCGGCAACGAGCACGTGTGGCACCTGTACGTGATCCGGCTCGAAGCGTTCGGCGGCGACCGGGACAGGCGCGACGCGTTCGTGAAGCACCTCAACGGCGCGGGCGTCGGCGCGGGCGTGCACTACCCGACGGCGCTGCACCGCACCCCGGCCTTCGCGGACCTCGGCCACGGGCCCGGCTCGTTCCCGAACGCCGAGGGCGCGGCCGACCGGATCGTGTCGCTGCCGCTGCATCCGCACATCACGGCCGAGCAGCAGGAGCGGGTGGCCGAAACGGTGAGGGCGGCGCTGAAGTCGGTGGAGGCGGGAGTCGGGTGAACGTCAGACCGCCCTACGTCGCGCCGGACGACGGCTTCGGCGCGAACGACGACCCGGAGCGGACCGCGCCGATCAGCAGAGAGCCCGAGGCGCCGCGCCGGCGCCGGCTCGGCCGCCGCGGCGTGCTCGCCGTGGCGGTCGTGGGAGCGTTGCTGGGCACCGGGATCGGCCTCGCCACCACGATGAACTCGCATCCTCCCGCGGGCGACACCGCCGCCGGCAGCCCGGCGGCCTCGCCGTCCACGGGCTCGAACACCGCGCCGGGCGCCGGCGCGAGCCCGAGCGGCACGGCCTCACCGTCCAGGTCGGCGAGCGGATCGCCCAAGGCCGCGGCGTCCGGCTCCGCGGGCGCCTCGGGCAAGGCCGCCTCACCGAACGCGAAGCCGGCCTGCGCGAGCCCGGGGGCGTGCGGGTACCCGAGCGCGGCGAGCACCGGATTCGGCTCCAC
>JBOHCW010000701.1:0-2928 GCA_050725375.1 Actinocrinis sp.
GAACTGGGCGCCGCCGTACACCTGGACCCGACCGCCGAGGACTTCTTCGAGGCCGCCCTGGAGGCGAACGAAGGGCGCGGCGCCGACGTGGTCATCGAGGCCGCGGGCAAGCCGGCCGCGATGGCCGGCGCGCTGAAGCTGGCCGGGTTCCGCGCCAGGCTGGTGAACATCGGGATCGACGTCGGCGGCACCGCCGAGGCCGAACTCGGGCTAATCCAGAGCAAGGAACTACAGATCCGCGGCACGATCGGTTCGCCCGGCGTGTGGCCGCAGACGCTGCGTTTCCTCGACCGCACCGGGACCGACCTGTCCCGGCTGGTCACCTCGCGACTGCCGCTGGAGCAGGCCGTCGAGGGTGTCCGGCGCGCGCATTCCGACCGCTCGCAGGTGAAGGTTCACCTGACCTCGGCCGCCTCATGAGCGCCCCGATGCGCGCGGCGGTCTACCACGGCCGGCGTGACGTGCGGATCGAGACGCGCGAGGTCCCGCGTCCCGCGGCGGGCGAGGTGCTGGTGCGGGTGACCCGCTCCGGCATCTGCGGCACCGACGCCTCCGAGTTCGCCCGCGGGCCCGGCATGTTCCCGGTGGACCGCGAACACCCGGTCAGCGGGCATCACGGGCCGATGGTCATGGGCCACGAGTTCATCGGCGAGGTGGTCGAGGCCGGTCCCGAGGCGCACATCGCGCCCGGAACGCGCATCGCCACCGGCGCGGGCGTCTCGTGCGGCTCCTGTTCCTGGTGCCGGGCCGGGCGCACCAACCTGTGCGCCCAGTACTGGACGCTCGGACTTAACGCCGACGGCGGGCTGGCCGAGTTCGCCTCGGTCCCCGCGTCGACCTGTGTACAGATCCCTGACGAATGCACGGACGACGCGGCCGGGCTCGCGCAGCCGCTCGCCGTAGGTCTGCACGCCGCCCGACGCGCGATGCCCGACGGCGCGCGGACGGTAGTTCTCATCGGCGCCGGGGCGATCGGATCGTTCATCCTCTGCGGCCTGGCCGGGCGCGACGCCGAGCGGATCATCGCGCTCGACGTCGACGACGCGAGGCTTGCCACCGCCGCCGCGCTCGGCGCGACCGACACGGTCAACGTCGACGGCGTCGACCCGGTGGAGGCGGTCGCCGAGCTGCTGGACGGCGGCGCCGACGTGGTCATCGAGGCGAGCGGCGTGGACGGATCCGCGCAGCGGGCCCTGCGGATGGCGGCGCGCGGCGGGCGGGTCCTGCTGGTCGGCCTCCCGCACGGTCCGCAGCCGCTCAACCTCGCCGAGTCGACGCTGCGCGAGGTCGACATGGCCACCACGGTCGCGCACGTGTGCGGCCAGGACATTCCCGAGTCGCTGGCGCTGCTGGCCGACGGCCGGATCGCCGGACACCTGCTCGACCGGGTCATCGGGCTCGAAGCGCTGGTGCCCGACGGGCTTGAGGCGCTGCTCGCGGGCACGGCGCGCGGCAAGATCCTCGTGGACCCGCGGCTGTGACGCGCGTCGCCGTCCTCGGGCTTGGCCGGATGGGCGCGGCCATGGCCGCCGCGCTTGCCGAAGCCGGACACGAGGTGTCCGCGTGGAACCGCAGCGAGTCGGGACGTGCCCGGCTGGCCGAGGAACTACGCCTGCTGGACCCGCCGGCCGCGTCGGAACGGGCCGAGGTGACGTACGCCGCCGGCGCGGCCGAGGCCGTGGCCGGAGCGCAGGTCGTGGTCGCGATGCTGGCCGACGGCCCGGCGGTCGAAGACGTCCTGTTCGGGGGACCCGCAGTCGCCGACGCGCTGGTGCCCGGCGCAGTGTTCTGCGACATGGGAACCAGCGGCGTGGACACCGCGCTGCGTTGCGCCGACCGGCTCGCAACCACCGGACATGCGTACCTCGATGCGCCGGTCTCAGGCAGTGTCGCGACCGTACGCGCGCACCGGCTGCTGGTGATGGCCGGCGGGCCGCCCGACGTGGTCGATGCCGTGGACCCCGTGTTCGGGGCGTTCGCCGGCCGGGTCCTCAGAGTCGGGGACGCGGGCAGCGGCCAGGCGATGAAGCTGAGCGTCAACGCGATCGTCCACATCCTCGACGGCGCGCTGAGCGAGGCGCTGGTGCTGGCCGAGCGCGGCGGAGTCGACCGCGACACCGCCCTGGAGGTGATCGCCTCCAGCGTCGTCGCGGCGCCGTTCGTGCAGTACAAGCGCGCGGCCTTCGCCGATCCCCGGGCTCAGCCGGTGGCGTTCACCATCGACCTGATGCGCAAGGATCTTGCTCTGGTCCGCCGCTTCGCCGGGCAGCGCGGCGCCGCCGTGCCGCTCGCCGAGGCCGTCGCGCACGTTGCCGACCTGGCTTCGGCCGCGGGCCTCGGCGGGCGCGACATGGCCGAACTCGCGGTCTACCACCGCGCCGACGTATAGGACGTATAGAGAGGGCGTCGGCCGACGTGGCATAGCCGCGTCTCGCGCCGACCGTCCACAGCGGACACCTGTTGCGCAGGTGTTACCCCCGGGTGTCGAAGCACTTCACACCCCGCGATCGGCCGCTGACGGCAGTCGGCTTCCCGCGCTGCCGCTTCCCGCACCGGTGCTGTGCTTCTCCTCAGCCCAGCGTGGGCAGAAATTTCATGTTCGCCTGTTGCCTAGGGCTCTTCCGCGCCCTGAGCTGCGATCACGCAACGCGCCGATGACAACACGAAACAGTAAACATGTGCGCTGACTCTTGACGAAAGTCGGGCACTTGTCCAGCATTATCGAACAGTCGATGACGGCCAGGTTCCACTCGGATGACGGGGCGGCTGCCCATGATGCTTCAGAAGGCGACTCGGATGGACGAGACCACGCAGAACCCCGGCCCCGGCGGGCTCGTGGCCGGCGGCACGGCCGCGGGCGGCGCAGTCGCCGAGTCCATTGTCGGCACCGCGGCCGCGAGCGCCGCCCGGCCCGCCTCACGCGCGGTG
>JBOHCW010000702.1:0-3638 GCA_050725375.1 Actinocrinis sp.
GCTGAGCCTGCACGACCTGATCTACGGCCGCCCGGACCCCGACACGCTGCTGGACCTGGACGGCGAACTGGCCGCGGAGGTCTCCCGGCGGCTGTCGGACCGGGGTTTCTTCGGCGAGGTCGGCACGGCGCTGGAGGACTGGGCCGGCCGGGAGAACCTGGAGATGCGCATGGTCGCCGGCCGACTCGACCCGGTCGTATTGAATTACCTGCGCACCGCGACGGGCGCCGCCGGCGCCTGACGCCCGCTCAGCTCGCCTTCGCCGTACCGGTCTGCGCCCGGTCCAGCTCGGCCCGCGTCAGCTCGGCCTCGATCGGGTCGGTCTCGCCGCCGCTCGCGGGCAGTTGCGCGGTGTCCGGCACGCCGTCGACCTGCGGCGTCTCGGGCACGTCCGCGGCCTCGATCTCGTTGGCGCCGACCGGCGCCGGCAGCTCGTCCGCGTCCGTCGGCGCGGCTTCCGCCGCCCGCCTACGCGCCGCGTTCGCGGCGCGCGTGTCCGCTGCCCGCTCGGCGTGCGGCAGCGAGGAGTGCTCCAGGAACCGCAGCAGCTCGACCGGGAACGGAAGGATCACCGTCGAGGACTTCTCCGAGGCCACCTCGACCATCGTCTGCAGCAGACGCAGCTGGAGCGCGGCCGGGCTGTCCGACATCACGTCCGCCGCCTGCGCCAGCTTCTTCGACGCCTGAAGCTCGCCGTCCGCCGTGATGATGCGGGCGCGCCGCTCGCGGTCCGCCTCGGCCTGGCGCGCCATGGTGCGCTTCATCGACTCCGGCAGCGCGACGTCCTTGATCTCCACCCGGTCGATGTGCACGCCCCAGCCGACCGCCGGCGAGTCCAGCATCAGCGCCAGGCCCTGGTTCAGCGGCTCGCGGTTGGTCAGCAGCTCGTCCAGCTCGGACTTGCCGATGATCGAGCGCAGCGAGGTCTGCGCGACCTGGCCGATCGCGAACTGGTAGTCCTGCACGTCGACCAGCGCGCGCACCGGGTCGGTGACCCGGAAGTACACGACCGCGTCGACGCGCACGGTCACGTTGTCGCGCGTGATGCCCTCCTGCGCGGGCACGGGCATCGTCACGATCTGCGTGTTCACCCGCACCAGCTTGTCCGAGAACGGCCGCAGCACGGCGATGCCCGCCTCGCGGGGGCGTCCGAGCACCCGGCCCCACCGGAAGACCACTCCCCGTTCGAACTGCCGCACGACCCGGAAACGCGGGCGCACGAGGAGCAACGCCACCACTACCGCGATCACGATTCCCAGAACCACCGTGCGCCACCCCAATCAGGATGATCAAGCCGGTTACGCTGATCCCATCGTAATCCCGCGTATCCGCCTACGTACACGATCGATACCCGGCCGTTAGACAGTGCTAATGCCGTGCCTGTGCGCGTGCCTGTGCCCGAGACAGGGCGAACCGAGCATGCCGCGCTCTTAGCAGGTGCGCTACCGGTATTCGGCGAACCGCGGCCTTACACCGATCCCGAGCCCGACGAGCGCGGCCACGGCCAGCGCCCACGGCAGCCAGCTCCAACCGCCCAGGTCCGAGCGCGCCGAGGACATCGACGCGTCGAACGCGGTCAGGCGGTCCTGGGACACTGTGGTCAGCGCCGAGTCGTAGAAGTAGAAGTCGAACGCCTCCTGCCCGCGAGCCGTCCCGGTGTCTCTGGCCAGCGCGGCCGCGACGTTGTCCGGCGTCGTGCCCGCCGCGATCGGGCCGGTGATCGCCGGGATGTCGCCGGTCGCGACCGTCTTCCACCGGGTACTCGCCTGGCCGCCCGCCGATCCGAGCGCCTGCAATTCCTGTTCAGCGGCGGTCTGGGCCTTCTTCAGCGCAGCCTGCGTTGTATCGGGCATCAGCAGGTAACGCGTCACGGCGCCGTCCACGTCGTAACTCGCCGCGCGCGTACGTGTGACAGCGAGATAGTCGGTGAACCGGCTACCGGCGGTTGACGCGTCACCGGCCGTCGAGGCCAACGCGAACAGGCTGCCTAGCGCGAGCGCGAGAACGATCAGTGTCGCCGTCAGAACACCGAGGTTGGTCGTGCGACGGAACCACAGGCGCAGCCGTCGATGCGTCTGTGCGGCGAGGACGACAGCGGCCAGTCCGACCACACCAGCGGCGACCGCGCCCACGATCCCGGCGAGGTGGGCCGAAGACGCAGCGTCGGACAACGCGGCCGACTTGTCGTCGCGCAATGCCTTTGCCTCGGGCAGAAGCCGACTCTGCATCAACGTCGTCGCGCGCGCGTAGTAGCCGATCGCGGCGGCCGCCGGCTGCCCGGCCGAGGCGCCCATCGTGTCCGGGAACGAACTCGGCGCCGTCTGGTCCAGCGCGACGGCCGCGTCCGCGATCTGGTGATACTCCGTCACCCCGCTGGTCAGCGCGGCGATCCGGTCGGCGTCGCCGCCGCCGACCGTCGCGGCGAGCCGGCGCAGGTCCGCGTCCGCGCCGGCCGTGCGCTGGTTGTACGCGGCGAGCGCGGCGATCTGGTCGCCCGCGTGGTCCAGCGATCCGGTCGCCGGGTTCGCGCCGCTGCCCAGCAGCACCAGGCGCGCCGCCTCGGCGTCCAGGTCGGACAGGCTGAAGTACAGGTCCGCGGAATCGGACGCGACCGCCGCGTGCTGCGCCACACTGTCGACGCCCCCGTTCGACGCGGCGAACGAGCCCGCCGTCGCGGCCAGCAACGCCGCTAACGCCGCCGCCGACGCGGCGGTCCACAGCGCGAGCCGCACGGGCGTGCTGCGCCGTCCACGGTCGCGCATCCCGTTCCCAGACCCGCTGCGCGTGCTCGGCGCCTGCACCCCGCTGCCGGCCGCCCTGATGCTCGGATCCGCCCCCACTGTCACGGTCACAGCTGGAACGTATTCCGGCGCGGTGAACGAAAAGTGGCCGATGGGTTGCCGCCGAGTGTGTCAGCCCCGCGTATACGGTGGCGCCGCCCTCGCGTGCGACGTCGGCGCTCGCGGCGAAATCCGGTCAGAGCGACCGGCGCGCGGTCGGTACGATCGTGTGCAGGCGGCGCAGGGCCGCCGCTCTCATCGTCCGAGACGAACAGGAGAACCACGGTGTCCGAGTTCCGTGTGACCATCGACCGCCAAGCCGAACGGGCCGAGCGGACGGTCACCACGGGCACGACCGTCGGCGAACTGTTCGCCGCGGAGTTCTCCGGCGACCGCTCGAACATCGCCGCGCGGCTGCGCTCGGCCGACGGCGCCGGCGTGCTGGTCGACCTGGCCCGCCCGCTGTCCGACGGCGACGTGGTCGAGCCGGTGGCCATCGACTCCGACGACGGCCGCGCCATCCTGCGCCACTCCGCCGCGCACGTGATGGCCCAGGCCGTCCAGGAGGTCTTCCCCGAGGCCAGGCTCGGCATCGGGCCGCCGATCAAGGACGGGTTCTACTACGACTTCCAGGTGGACCGCCCGTTCACCCCGGAGGACCTCAAGGCCGTCGAGCAGAAGATGCAGGCCATCGTCAAGCAGGGCCAGCGCTTCTCCCGCCGCCCGGTCAGCGACGCCGAGGCGCGCGAGGAACTGGCCGACGAGCCGTTCAAGCTGGAGCTGATCGGCCTGAAGGGTTCGGCCTCGACGGCCGCCGAGGGCGCCTCGGCCGAGGTCGGCGCGGGCGAGCTGACCATC
>JBOHCW010000703.1:0-18366 GCA_050725375.1 Actinocrinis sp.
CCTCCTCCGGGTACAGCGCACGAAGCGCCTCGTCGTCGGCGACCCCCTCGTAGAACCGGTCCACGATCTTCGCGATCGTCGGGTAGCCGCCGATCGCGTCGTAGAACGTCGGTGGCTCTGTGGGCCGGGAGGTGGGGGACGACTCGGGGGTGCTCACTTGTCTATTGTCGCCGACCCGGCAAGATTCGAGTCAGAGGGGATACACCCCTGCACCCGTACGTCGTCCAACGAAGGAGACCGCCATGGCCACCACTCGCACCGCCAAGACCCACTGGGAGGGCACCCTCACCGAAGGCTCGGGGACGGTGAACCTGGAGACCTCCGGGGTGGGGTCCTTCGACGTCTCCTGGCCCTCGCGCGCCGAACAGGCCAACGGCAAGACCAGCCCGGAGGAGCTGATCGCCGCCGCCCACGCGGCCTGCTACGCGATGGCACTCTCGAACGCGCTCACCGGGGCGGACACGCCGCCCCAGGCGCTGGACACCCAGGCAGACGTGGGCTTCCAGCCCGGTGAGGGCATCACCGGCATCCACCTGACCGTGGTCGGGCACGTCGAGGGGATCGACGCCGACGGCTTCGCGAAGGCTGCCGAGGACGCCAAGCAGAACTGCCCGGTCTCAGTCGCCCTGGCCGGCACCACCATCACCCTGGACGCATCCCTGGCCTGATTCCCCGACTTGTCAGTGTGTCAACCGGCCGGAGCCGATTGACACACTGACAAGTCGGTCAGGGGGTCGGCTGCGGGAAGTCCTTGTGCCACAGCACCCGCGCCGGCATCGCGATGTCGATCCCCTCGTGGGCGAACCGGGCCATGATCCGCTGGCGCATCTCGCGGGCCACCGCCCACTGCTCGAGCGGTGCGGTCTTCATCGTGACGCGCACCGTGACCCATTCAGGGGTGAGGTCCTGCACGCCCCACACCTCCGGCTCCTCGATGATCATCGAGTTGAAGTCCTCGTCGTCCCACAGGCCGTGGGCGACCTCACGCAGCACGTCTTGAACCTTGACCAGGTCCTGCTCATGCGGCACCGGGATGTCCAGGACCGTGCGCGCCCAGTTCTGGCTCATGTTGCCCACCCGGACGACCTCGCCGTTGCGCACGTGCCAGACCGTGCCCTCCACATCGCGCAGCCGGGTGACCCGCAGGCCGACGGACTCGACGGTGCCGCTGGCCAGACCCAGGTCGACGATGTCCCCGACGCCGTACTGGTCCTCGAAGATCATGAAGATGCCGGAGACGAAGTCGGTGATCAGGTTCTGCGCGCCCAGGCCGATCGCCACGCCGACCACCGAGACCGAGGCCAGGATCGGCGCGATCGGAATCGTGAGCACCGAGACGATCATCAGACCGCCGATCACGAAAATCACCGCGCTGGCCAGCGAGCGCAGCACCGAGCCGATCGCCTGGGTGCGCTGGCGGGTACGCTCGCCGGCGACCAGCCCCGCGTTGCCGAGCAGGCGTCCGGTGCGGCCCTCGGCGGCCTTCGCCGCGTGGCGCACCAGCCGGTTGATCGAGCGCGTGGTCAGCATCCGGATCGCCACGCAGGCGATGATGATCCCGGCGATCTGGACGCCGTGGCTGATCAGCAGCGAGCCGTGCACCGAGAACCAGTTGCCCACGCTGTTCACGGTGACCGGCGCGTCGGTCGACGAGGGCGAGGGCGAGGGCTGGTGCACAGCGGCGGCGAATGCGGCAAATGCGGGCATCAGGGGCGCGGACACCGTCCGGGTCATCCTTTCGGCGCAGTCAGTAGGACTGTCCGACCGTAGCCGAAACGCGGACGCCGCCGACCGGCCGTCCATCGCCTTTGATACCGATTCGTACTGATAATTCCGTTACATCCAGTGACGAACAGCCGAATTTCCGCAGGTCGCGTTGAAACACGGTGGCGCGGGAACAACACAGGCAGCCACACTTGGATTAACGCCCGACGACGGGCGGCCGCGGTCAGGCTTGGCAAGTCTGCTGCGCGGTGGATGGGCCATGGTTCCGTCATGGCCGTACCGCCCGCAGGGCTCGACGCCTTTCGAGCACCGCGCCACCCTCCCGTCGGGTACCCGGAGCCCGGTGCGAGCCACGCGCCGTGCGCTGAAAGGAGGAGGCACCCGTGCCCCACTCGCTGGTCCTTAACGCTTCCTACGAGCCCCTTTGCGTGGTGCCCCAGCGGCGCGCGGTGGTCCTCGTCCTTAACCAGAAGGCCGTCACCCTCGAAGAGTCGGGCGCCGCGATGCACGCGGCGGCGTTCACACTGCCCACCCCTTCGGTGGTCAAACTCACCCGCTACGTCCGCGTCCCGGTGCGCCGGGGGGTGCCGCTGACCCGGCGGGCGATCTTCGCCCGCGACTCCGGACGCTGTGTGTACTGCGACGCTCCGGCGACCAGCATCGACCACGTGATCCCGCGCTCGCGCGGCGGTCGGCACGCCTGGGACAACGTCGTCTCCTCCTGCCGCAGGTGCAATCACGTCAAGGCCGACCGGCCACTGATCGAGCTGGGCTGGAGGATGAAACGGCAGCCGGTCCAACCGAGCGGATCCGCCTGGCGGATCCTGTCCTCGGGGAGGACCGACGCACGTTGGATGCCGTACCTCAAGGGGTACGGAGCCGATGTGGACCTGCTGCCGTTCGAGCCCTACGGGCCGGACGGCATCGTCGTCTCTCACGGCTCTAAGGCGAAGCTGGCGGCCTGAACCGGTGGCTTGAACCGGCGGCGTGATCCTCCGACAACCACATAGACGCAGAATGGATCCGCCGCACCGCGGCCGGCCGGGTTGTGAAACGCTCGCAACAAGGCGGTCCCGAGCGGCGGATTCCTTCTGTAACGGCCCTGTGAGAACTTGGTAACCATGACTTCCGTGACGCGGCACGGTGAGGACCAGCACGTCCGGGACGGGCGTCGGTCGGCGGGCGGGCAACTCGAGGACGGCGGCGCGACGAGCGCCTGGCCCGAGTTGATAGAGACGGCCCGCGCGTACCGGATCGCCACCGACTACCACGACTGGCAGGGCAGACGGGTCGAGGTCTCGGCCGAGACGCTCACCGCCGTACTGGCTGGGTTCGTCGTGGACGCCTCGGATCCGGCCGCGTGCCGTGACGCGCTCAAGGACCTGACGGAACGTCAATACAGTCCGCTGCCTCCGTGTGTCGTCGTGCGGCAGGCGCCGCCGGCGCGTGCGGGTCGGGCCGCCGAAAACGAGGCCGTGCCGCGGGTTACCGTGCACGCGCCGAATAACGCGCAGCCCGCGTTGTGGATCTCGATGGAGGACGGCGGGCGCCGCTACGACGTGGCACTGCTTTCCGCCGAGCCCACCGAACGGCGAGGCTTGTCGGCTTATACGTTCGCGCTTCCGGCGGCGCTGCCGATCGGCTGGCACACGTTGTACGCCCGGATCGCCGGCGAGATCGTACAGGCGCCGCTCGCGGTCGCCCCGCACCGGCTGACCACGCCGACCCGCCGCCGGGCCTGGGGCTACACGCTGCAGCTGCACTCGGTCCGCTCGCGCCGCTCGTGGGGCATGGGCGACCTCGGCGACCTGGCCGAACTCGCCGCCATCGCCGGGCACGACCTGGGCGCGGGCTTCCTCGTGGTCAACCCGCTGCACGGCAGCAGCGGCGTGCCGCCCGTCGACCCGTCGCCGTACCTGCCCGCGACGCGCCGGTATCCGGACCCGATCCACCTGCGGATCGAATCCGTGCCCGAATACGCATACGCGCCCACGGACGTCCGCGAGCAGGTCGACACGATCGGTGCGGAGCTGCGTAAGCGCGACCTGTCCGATGATCTGATCGATCGTGACCAGGTCTGGGAGGGTAAGGCGCAGGCGCTGCGCCTGTTGTACAGCACGCCGCGTACAGCCGGCCGGTCCGCCGCGTACCGCGCGTACCTTGTGCGTGAAGGCCGCGCGCTGCGCCTGCACGCGACGTGGCTGACGCTGGCTCACCTGTACGGCGGCAGCAGCCTCTCCTTCCCGGACGATCTCAGGAACCCCAGCAGCGCGGCCGTTGCGCAGTTCGCCGAGGTCCAGCATGCCGAGATCGACTTCCAGTGCTGGCTCCAGTGGCTGCTCGACGAGCAGCTGGCCGCCGTCCGCGCCGTGTGCGCGCACTCCGGCATGGCGTACGGGATCTTCCACGACCTGGCCGTCGGCGCGCAGGCGGACGGCGCCGACGCGTGGGCCGACCTGGACGTCTACGCGCGCGGCGTGACGATCGGCGCGCCCGCGGACGAGTTCAACCAGCTGGGCCAGGACTGGAGCTCGCGCCCGTGGCGGCCCGACCGGCTCGCCGAGAGCGGCTACCTGCCGTACCGCCAGATGCTCGCCGGGGTGCTGCGGCACGCCGACGGTCTGCGGATGGACCACGTCATGGCGCTGTTCCGGCTGTGGTGGGTGCCGGACGGCGCGAAGCCGCATCAGGGCACGTACGTCTACTACGACCACGAGGCGATGCTCGCCGTCCTCACCCTCGAAGCGCACCGGGCCGGCGCGATGGTGATCGGCGAGGACCTGGGCACCGTCGAGCCGTGGGTGCGCGACGCGCTGGCCGACCGCGGCGTGTTCGGCACCAACGTGCTCTGGTTCGAGCGCGACGAGCGCGGCGCCCCGCACCCGCCGGGCCGCTGGCGGGCGAGCTGCCTCGCGGCCGTGACCACGCACGACCTGCCGCCCGCCGCCGCGCTGCTGACCGGCGCGCACCTGGAGCTGCGCGACCGGCTCGGCCTGCTGACCCGCCCGCTGGAGGAGGAGAAGGAGGCCGATCGGGCGAACGTGCAGGCGTGGATCGACCTGCTGCATGGCTGCGGCCTGCTGCGTGAGGGCGCCGGCGAGCAGGAGACGATCGAGGCGCTGCACCGCTTCCTGGCCTGGACGCCGGCCCGCCTGATCGGCGTCTACCTGCCCGACGCGATAGGCGACCTGCGACCGCACAACCTGCCCGGCACGTCCGGCGACACGTATCCGAACTGGCGGCTGCCGCTTGCCGACTCGGGCGGACGCCCTGTGCTTCTGGACGAGTTGGCCGGACACCCAAGGGTGCGTTCACTGGCGCGAGTGCTGCACGCCCTCGCGTAAAGACGCCGATCCGCGCCGATCTAAGGCACGCGTGTATGCCTTAGTTGTCTGGTTAATGCCTGTTCTCAAGCTTTGTTAGCGCGTGCGTCCGCCCGAATTCTCGCCTGAATGCCGACCTGCGCGCGAGTCGCGATCCCGGTTGAGCTACCTTTTTCACGTGTCCATCTCCACGCTCTTCCGTACGACGCACCCCGCACGGCTGCGCGCCGGCGTCCGGGCCGGGTTCCTGGCCGCGGCGACCAGCGTCCCGCTGCTGGCCGCGTCCGCCGCGTTCGCGGCAGCCCATCCCTACGACGGCGAGGACCCGGGCTCCGGCCTGACGGTGCTGCAGACCCTCGGCATCTACGTCGGCATCCCGATCGCCCTGTTCCTGGTCATCAGCTTCCTGGTGGTGCTGCCCGGCTGGGTCCGCGGCGACCGCAACCGCCGCGAGGTGGGCTGGGCCGGCGGCGAGGGCGCCGCCGCGCCGTCGTCCGCCGAGCAGAGCGTGAGCGCCGGCCAGCCCGCCGGAACCGGTGGGGCCAGTGGCTCCTGGTGACCCCGAGGCGGCCGAGTCCGAGGTCGGGCCCGTGACCTCGACCGAGATGGAAACGGGGCCGGACCCGGAGCCGGCGACCGGGGCCGAGACGCACGCGCCCGGCACCGTCGCCGACACCGTCGATGCCGGGCCGCAGCCTGCCCTCACCGGGTCGGACAATCACACCGCGCCGCTTCACGCCGAGTCCGCGCACGCAGAGTCCGAAGCCGCGGCCGCTCACGGCGAGCCCGTCCCGCTGATCGAGTCCGGCCAGATCCGCCGCGCGGTCACCATCGCCGAGAAGCGCACCGACCTGAACTGGTCGGTCTTCATCGGCGCGCTCGGCGCCGACTCGCGCGCCCAGGCCGAGGCCCGGCACGCCGAACTGGGCCCGGCCGCCGCCAAGTCGGTGCTCATCGCGGTCGACCCGTCCACGCACCGGCTGGAGATCGTGACCGGCTCGCACGCGCGCACGCTGATCGACGACCGGTCAAGCGCCCTCGCCGCCGCTTCGATGACCTCGACCTTCGCGGTGCGCGACCTCGACGGCGGCATCGCCCGCGGCATCCTCGCGATGGTCGAGCACGTCCGCCGCGGCGGCTGACCGTCATCCGCCCGGACCGGCCCCAGCGTCGCGGCCGTCGGGCGAGTTCAACCCGCGAACGTGACCCGGATCACACTGGCGGCTTAGTTACTCGTCAGTAAACTCCGCAGCAGAGGCGTCGACCACGACCGTGGCGGCGACAGATCGCGGAGGTCGGCTCACCCATGGCGCACGCAGACTCAGACGCACATCCACGTGACCTGGCTGATTCGGCTCAGCCCCCGCACCGTGACCGTCCGTGGGTCATGCGCACGTACGCCGGGCACTCGACGCCCGCCGAGTCGAACGCGCTCTACCGCCGCAACCTCGCCAAGGGCCAGACCGGCCTGTCCGTCGCCTTCGACCTGCCCACCCAGACCGGCTACGACCCGGACGCGGACCTGGCGGCCGGCGAGGTCGGCAAGGTGGGCGTGCCGATCGCGCACCTGGGCGACATGGAGGCGCTGTTCGACCGGATCCCGCTGGCCGGTATGAACACCTCGATGACGATCAACGCGACCGCGATGTGGCTGCTGGCGCTCTACCAGGTTGCCGCCGAGCGGCAGGGCGCCGATATCAGCACCCTGGCTGGCACGACGCAGAACGACATCGTTAAGGAGTACCTGTCCCGCGGCACGTACGTCTTCCCGCCCGGCCCGTCGCTGCGGCTGACCACGGACATGATCGCGTACGCGGTGACCGCGCTGCCGAAGTGGAACCCGATCAACATCTGCAGCTACCACCTGCAGGAGGCCGGCGCCGATCCGGTACAGGAGATCGCCTACGCGCTGTGCACGGCGATCGCGGTGCTCGACGCGGTGCGCGACGGCGGTCAGGTGCCCGAAGCGCAGTTCGACCGAGTCGTCGAACGGATCTCGTTTTTCGTCAACGCCGGCGTGCGGTTCGTCGAAGAGCTGTGCAAGATGCGCGCGTTCACCCGGCTGTGGGACGAGATCGCGCGCGACCGGTACGGCGTGGCCGACGCGTCGAAGCGCCGCTTCCGCTACGGCGTCCAGGTCAACTCGCTGGGACTGACGGAAGCCCAGCCGGAGAACAACGTCGCCCGGATCGTGCTCGAAATGCTCGCGGTGACCCTGTCCAAGGACGCGCGCGCCCGCGCCGTCCAGCTGCCCGCTTGGAACGAGGCGCTCGGCCTGCCCCGGCCGTGGGACCAGCAGTGGTCGCTGCGGATGCAGCAGGTGCTCGCGTTCGAATCAGACCTGCTCGAATACGGCGACCTGTTCGCCGGCTCCCACGTGGTGGAGACCAAGACCACCGGGCTGGCCATCGCCGCCCGCGCCGAGATCGGCCGGGTGCAGGCGATGGGCGGCGTGGTCGCGGCCGTCGAGTCCGGCTATCTCAAGGCCCGGCTGGTCGCCGAGCACGCCTTGCGCCGCGCCCGGATCGAGTCCGGCGAGCAGGTCGTCGTCGGCGTGAACGCGTACACCGAGACCGAGCCGAACCCGCTGATCGAGGACCTGGACGCCGCGATCCAGAGCGTCGATCCCGACGTCGAACAGCACGCGATCAGCGCCCTGACGAAGTGGCGTCAGAACCGTGACGCGCAGGCGGTCGACACCGCGCTGGCGAGACTGCGCCGCGACGCGGGCACGTCCGTGAATCTGATGCCTGCGACGCTCGACTGCGCGCGGGCCGGCGCGACCACCGGTGAGTGGGCCGGCGCGCTGCGCGAGGTCTTCGGCGAGTTTCGCGCGCCCACCGGCGTCGGCGCCGGCGCGCCGACCGTCAACGCGTCATCAGAGCTCATGGCCCTGCGCGACTACGTGCGGCGCACCGCCGAACAGCGCGGCCGCCGGCTGCGCATCCTGGTGGGCAAGCCCGGCCTGGACGGCCATTCCAACGGCGCCGAGCAGATCGCGGTGCGCGCTCGCGACGCGGGCTTCGAGGTCGTCTATCAGGGCATCCGGCTGACCCCGGCCCAGATCGCGGCCGCCGCGGTGGCCGAGGACGTGCACTGCGTCGGCCTGTCGGTCCTGTCCGGCTCCCACCTGCGCCTGGTCCCCGACGTGATCGACCGCCTTCGCCGGGCCGGCGCGGGCGACATCCCGGTCGTCGTCGGCGGCATCATCCCCGACGCCGATGCCAAGGAACTCAAGGAACGCGGCGTCGCAGAGGTCTTCACGCCGAAGGACTACGACATGACCGAGAGCCTGACCCGCATCGTCGATCTGATCCGGGCCGGCTGACTGGAATCCGTTGCCCGGCAACGCGAAACGGGCCGCCACGCCCCGGACCCGCAGCAGCGGTCCGGACCGTGCGGCCCGTCGGTCAGTGCACTGAAATCCGGCGCACAGGCTTCGAAATCAGGACGCCGCCGGCGCGGCGACGGCCTTGGCCGGCTCGTCCGGCAGGTCGTGCTCCTTGATGAACTCGTCGCCCAGCACCTCGTGCGCGGCCTTCAGGTGGTCGAGGTCCACCTCGCCGTGCTCGGCCGCGTGGCCGTCCAGCGCGCCCAGAATCCGCTCCACCGGCCCGTGGTCGCCGCCGAGCCGCTGCTCGGCGTACGTCGCGATGCCCAGCTTCAGGAACAGCTTCGCGCCGTGGCGGTGGATGTTCCACTCCTCGACAGCGTGCTGCGTCTCGTCGAACGCCTTCTCGGTGACTTCCAGTGCCTTTTCGAACAGGCTCATATCCGGCCCCTCACATCCAATTGGGAGGTGAGGTGAATCACCGTCCCCCCGGGTCACTACGCTTCGGCCAGACTTTACCGCCAAAGCGGTGACAGAGCGCCAGGTCTGCCCGGACTGTGATCTAACCGCCCGATCGGACCGTTCAGGGATGACCTGCCGCTCTCGACTGACCCGGAAACACTTCGACGTCCGCCGCGAAGGTGGCCGTCGCGCCACCCCCGGGGACGGGCGTTAAAAGGAGCGAACTGCTGCCGCCGGGCTCGCGTGATGTCCACCCCGAACTCCGCCGCGCTTTTCCGCTGACGCCACCACAGCGGGCTTTCGCCCTCCAATCCGCGATGGAGCCGCCGGCGGATCGTGGTCTCGCTCGACCCCTTCGTTCTCGACATGCCGGTTCTGATAAGCCGCCGCGTCTTGCCGCTATTTGCCGCTATTTGCCGCTGGACCTCCCCGACCAGCCGCTATGGGCTACCGCCGCCGTGCGGTCCGACGACCCGGACCTGACCGTAGCTTCGTTGTGGGGCGCGCCGGTGGGGCGCGGCAGTGAAAATGGAGGGGGATCGACGATGCCTGAAGGCCACGGTAATGAGGGCGAGCTTTCGGAGCCGAAGCGCAGCCTGGAGGAGACCCTGGACGATCTCGAAGAATTGATAGAGGAGTACGACCGTGAGGTGACGAACAGCTTCGCGGCGCGCAACCGCGAGCAGTCCCGGGCCATCGCCAGGGACGTGGACGAGATCGAACTCGACACCTTCAACAGTGCCAACCTCGACGCGGCCCAGCAGGGCACGAACGAGGGTTCGGGTATCGCGATCGCCGACGGCGAGGACGACGACGCGAAGATCGTGATCGACGAACTACGGACGAAGCTGTCGAAGGCGACCATGGAACTGGCCAAGGCGACGAACCCGGCCAAGGCCCTCAACCTGCAGCGCTTCCTGGTGTTCAACGGCTTCCTGGCCACCAGCGTCGCGGTCAGCGCGCTCATCTACACGATCGTGCACGCGCTGCAGACCACGCAGCCCGCCCCGGCCGGGTTGCCCCAGGACACAGAGACCGCGATCAGGGACCTGGTGCGGGAGTGGAATTCCGAGCCGGACGATCAGTACTGGGACGACCTGGCGAGTTACGTCACCACGCCCAGCCGGCTGCCGAAGCTGACTCTGGCCGACCAGATCCTGTTCATGAGCTACACCATCGATCTCTCGCCCGCCGCGCAGTTCTGGGTGTGGGACCGGGCCGCCGACATCGACCCCCTGGTCTCGCGGCTGGTCGACGAGTACAACGCGAAGGGCAACACCGCGGCGATGTACCTGCTCGCGCCCTCGCTGAAGTACAAGGACGCGCCCATCCCGCGCGGCGTCATGGCCACGCTGCTGCGCTGGGCGCTCGCCCGGATTCTCGTCCTGCTCGACCCGGGCCCCGCCGCGCCGGTTCCCGGGCCGACCACGTCCGGTTCCGGCGCGGGACTCGGCGCGCAGGGGCAGGGCCGGGGCCACGGCGTCGGCGAGGGCGAGGACCCGCTTTCCGAACCGCCGGACGAGCCGGAGACCGAGGCGCAGGACGAGGCCGATCAGGCGCGTGCCCAGGAGGACGGGTTCGCGGCGCGCAACGCCGAGACCGCCCAGGCCATCGTCGCCACGATCTCGCAGGTGGAACTGACCACGCTCAACTGCGACAACGTGGACCTCTCGCAGTCCGAGCCGGTCGCGGTAGCCAACACCGCCGTGGCCGATGCGACGGTCGACCGGCGTCTGACCGAGCTCGAGGGGAACCTCACCCGCGCCCTCGACACGGTTGCCAAGAACTCCGGCGAGAACGCCAAGCAGTACAACGTCACCCGCTACATCGCCCGCTTCCTCGGCGTCGCGGTGGTCGGCGTGGCCGCCATCGTCCTGCTCGAATACCTCACCCGCGGCGCGAAGGGCCAGTCCACCGACGACCTGCCGCCGGTGCCGGCGGACACCCAGCAGAACATCCACGACCTCGTGGAGAAGTGGAGGCTGGAGGGCGACTCGGCGTTCTGGGAGAGCCTGGCGGCCTACGTCGGCCAGCACCCCGGAGAGCTGACCGGGGCCGACCAGGTCCTGTTCCTGAACTACACGATCGAGCTGTGCCCGCCCGCGGACCCGTTCATCTGGGACAGCCAGAAGGACAAGACCACCGTCGTCGAGTCGCTGGTCGCCACCGCGCAGAACGGCTCCGCCGTGCCCGCGATGTACCGCGCGCTGTCGAAGCTGACCTACCAGGGCGCCGCCCTGCCGCGCGCGGTCGCGGCCGACTGCGCACGCCTGGCCGTCGCCTGGATCGCCGGGAAGAACCTGCCGCCCAAGGACGGCGTGCTCGCCGTCGCAACCCGCGCCGAGTACGCGCCGCTCGGCGACCCGGCCGCCGGCACCGGCGGGATCAGCGGCATCCCGATCCAGCTGCGGCCCCGTGTCTACGTGGCCGAAGTCGCCCCCGGCGTCAACGCGGTCGCCTACGCCCGCTCGCTGCAGATGCTGCTACGCCCCGCCGGGCTCGACTCCCCGGCCGCGCTGTCCGCCGCGGCCGCCTACCGGCAGCCCGCGACGTCGCCCTACCGGCTGCTCGACCCGGCGCAGCAGATCGCCGCGCTGCCCGCGGCCGCCCAGGACTCCGTCAAGGCCCTGATCGCCAAGCTGACCGGCGCGATCGAGGCCGTCTACCCGATGCCCGCCGGCGAGACCACGGTCTCCTCGCGCATCACCTGCCTGTCGGAACCAGTCTTCGACCTGCCGGCCGGCACCGTGGTCTACGAGCGCACCACCGACCGGGCGACGGTGCAGTTCGTGCTGCCGCAGATCCTGGTCGACCCGGCGACCGGCGCGCCCTCGCTGCGCCGGACCGCGCAGCCCGTGCTCACGGCGCTCCCGCTGCCGCCCGTCTCGCAAGCGCAACTCGGCGGCTCGGCCGTGTCGATCGCGCTGAGCGTGGCCGGGAACCTGGCGTGGATCCTGCCCCCTCCCTGGGGGCCGGTCGCCGCGGCGGGCTTCACGCTCATCCAGCTGCTACTGGGCACGGGCAACGCCACCGACCAGTTCGCCGAGGCGGTCAAGCAACTCGAGCAGTTCATCGACGAGCGCGACGTCAACCGTGACGCCACCGCGATCAAGTCGCTGGCCGACTGGCTCCAGCAGCAGTCGTTCGTGCTCGGCAACACCCGCGTGGACAACTCGCAATACATCACCTCGGTGCTGCTGCCCGAGCTGCACAAGATGGTCTCGCCCGGCGACGGCAGCGTCTACAGCGCGATCTACGACCTCGAAGGGCACTTGGACCTCCCCGGCGCCTTCGACATCCTGGTGCTCGGCGTGACCATCCACCTGCTCGCGCTCAAGATGATCGTGCAGCTCGACGCGCAGCTGGCCTCGTCGGCGAAGGACGCCGCGGACGACGCGTCCTTCGCCTCCTACACCGACCTGTGGCTCGCGGACTACGCGAACTTCCTGACCGCGATCAAGGGATACAGCCAGAACGGCGTGACCACCGCCGGCTGGGCGGTGCGCATCCTCAACCACATCTCGGCCTTCGAGAACGCACGGCTCTCGCGGATCACCGAGCCGTACCGGTACAACGACAAGAAGTGGGTCGTGGCCCAAGGCGGCGGAGCCACGGGCACGTCAGGGTACTGGGTCGACAACTGGGGCTGGACCTACCGGGACGCCGGGCGCGGCGACTCGGACACGACCAGCTTCGTCGGCGACTACGACACCAGCGCCGACTGCTGCGGCAAGGGGGGCTCCCACACCGAGTACCGGCAGCTGGTCCAGAACGCCCGCGACCAGCGCGTCCAGGACGTCAGCGGCGAGCTGGACAAGACGTACGGCGATGCCACGGCCACGGTCAAGGTGTGGCTGGCCATGATCCAGCAGTGGAACGAGCACCTGCCGCCGCGCCCGCCGACCACCGCCCCGAAGATCAGCGGGTGGAACGGCACCGCGCCGCAGGGCGGCTGGACGAACGGATCGTCGGTCGCATACGCGGTGGCCTTCGCCAACGCCTCGGGGCCGTCGCAGCCCGGCCCGTGGTCCGCGTTCACCGCGTCGGGCGAGAACGCCTTCCCGACCCTCACCGACCTGCCCACCGACCCGCTGGGCATGGCCGCGAACCGGTGGATCTACCGGCGGTTCCTCAACCAGGACGGCACCAAGTCCCTGGTTCGCATCATCGGTGTCACCGACGCGGTGTCCACCACCTACGTGGACAAGAAGTCCTGACGCACTGAAGCACCGACGCACACCACTGCGCTCCGCGACCCCGGCGAGTTCTCCGGGACCGCGGAGCGCGGGCGTGCGACCTCTCAGCGCGGGTCGCCCGCGGCGGCGAGCTCCCGCAGCCGCACCACCTGGTCCTCGAGCAGCCGTGAACCGATCTGCCGGGCCAGGGCGAGCGCGTCGCACAGCGGCGCGGCGGCGTCGGCGGCCTGACCGAGCCGCACCCTGGACCCGGCCAGATCGATCAGGATCAGTGCCTGGATACGCGGGTCGCCGAGCTCCGCGGCCAGCCGGGTCGCCTCGGCGTGTTCCTCGAGGGCCGGGCCGCTCTCCCCGAGCCGGGCCCGAATCGTGGCCAGGGCGCTTCGGGCGCTGGCCTCGAAGCGCACGTCGCCGGTGTCCCGCGCGATCCGCACGGCCCGCAGGGCATGGTCCAGGGCATCGGCGTGCTCACCCGCGTCGCGCGCCGCCTCGGCCAGCCGGCGCAGGGTCTCGCCCTCGTTGCGCACGTCGCCGATCCCGCGGTGCAGTTCCAGCGCCTGGTCCAGCAGGCGCCGTGCTTCGGCCTGATGGCGCGCGGCGGCATGCGGGTCGGCGTGGGCGCCGCCGTTCGACAGCCGGTCGGCCTGTTCCAGGTGCGCGGTCGCGAGGTTGGCGAGCGTCACGGCCTCCCCGGCCTTGCGCCCGCTCGCGCGGTGCAGGGCGAGCGCCCGGGACAGGTACTCGACAGTCTCCGGGACCCGGGCGTTGAGCCACGCGAAGCGCGCGCGGTTGTTGAGCGCGACGGCCTGACACTCGGACCACCCGGCCAGTTCGGCCAGCTCCGCCGAGCGCGTGTAGTGCGCCGCAGCGGTCGCGCCGCGTCCCGCGGCATCGTGGGCCATGCCGAGGTGCAACTGTGTGTACGCGCGACCGTGAAGGTCCCCGTCGGCCGATGCCGCCGCGTCTGCGGCCTCTGCGACGGTCAGCCAGTCGAGCGTGTGCTTGCGCAGGACGAAGTAGCCGTTGAGCCGGCCCGCCAGCCGCCAGGCCTGCGCGTGGTGTCCGTGCTGGGCGAGGTGTACGACCAGGGCTACGTGGTTGGCGCGTTCGGCGTCGAGCCAGGCCATCGCCGCGGCGCCGTCCCGGAAGGGCGATCGGTCCGCGTCGGCCGGAACCTCGGGCAGCTGCAGCAGGTGCGGGTAAAGAAGCCGCGCGGCGCTCGCGGTGCCGGTGGTGGCGTACTCGGCGAGGCCGCGCAGCGCGGCGGCCCCGCTCGCGGGGTCCTCCTCGCGCCGGGCGAGTTCGGCCGCGTGCAGGCGCAGCAGATCGTGCATCGTGTAGCGGCCGGGCAGGTGCTCGTCGACCAGGTGGCGGTCGGCCAGCCGGTCGAGCAGCCGCTCGGCTTGCGCCGCCTCGATGCCGGCGGCCGCGGCGGCGCCGGCCGCGGTGGCGTCCTGCTCCGGAAGCAGGCCGAGCAGCCGGAACAGCCGCCGCTCGGCCGCCGGCAACGCGGCGCAGGACAACTCGAAGGTCGCGCGCACCGCGGTGGTCGCGTCCCCGTCGACGGCGAGCGTGCCGAGCCGGTCGCCCTCGGCCAGCCGGTCCGCGTAGTCGGCGATGCACCGCTGCGGCCGTCCGGCGAGGTTGGCGGCGGCGATGCGCAGCGCCAGCGGCAGCCCGGCGCACAGCCGGGCGAGCCGCGCGGTGGCCTCGGGCTCGGCGGCGGTCCGCGGCGCCCCGAGCATCCGGCCGAGCAGCGCCACCGCCTCGTCCTGGCTCAGGACGTCGACCCGGACCAGGAGGGCACCGTCCCGCGCGACCAGTCCCGCCAACCGGTGGCGCGCGGTGACCAGTGCGACGGTGCCGGGGCCGGCGGGCAGCAGCGGGCGCACCTGCTCGGCGTCGGCGGCGTTGTCCAGCACGATCAGCACCCGCCGGTTTGACAGCAGGCTGCGATAGAGCGCGGCCGCCTGCTGCTCGTCGTCGGGCACGCGGTCGGCCGCGATCCCGAGCGCCACCAGGAATCCGGCCAGCGCCTCGAGCGGGTGTACGGGACGCCCGGAGGCGTGGCCGCGCAGGTTCACGTAGAGCTGGCCGTCGGGGAAGCGGCCGCGCACCCGATGCGCCCAGCGCACGGCGAGAGCGGTCTTGCCCACTCCGCCCGCGCCGGCGATCACCGCGAGGCGGGGCGGCACGGACGCGGAGTCCGACGCATCCGCGGTGTCCGCCAACACCGTGTCGAGCAGGTCCAGCTGCCCGTCGCGTCCGGTGAAGCCGGCCACGTCCGCGGGAAGCTGCGCGGGCCTGCCCGCGCCGGCCGGCGCGTTCCCCGTGCCGCCGTCCGCCGCGCCCGGCAGCCGCCCGCGTAGGACGCGCAGGTGCGCGGCACGCAGCTTGGCACCGGGCGCCACACCCAGCTGGGTGTCGAGCCGGCGGCGCACGGACTCGAACAGGCTGAGCGCGGCGGCCTGCTGTCCGCTGCCGGCCAGCGCGAGCATCAGCCGGGCGGCGATCCCCTCGTGTAAGGGCTCTTCCGCGTGCAGGATCCGCAGGGGTCCGAGAACCTGCTCGTACTCGGCCAGGGCGAGCGCGGCGTCGGACCACTGCGCGGTCGCCGTGATGCGCCGCTGCGCTGCGCCGACCACGGCCGGGTGCGTGCGCAGCCGCGGGTCGGAACCGGCCAGCAGCGGGCCGCGCCAGCAGGACCAGGCCTCGCGGTGCAGCCGAATGGCGGCCCGTGCATCGCGTTCCGACCATGCCCGCGCCGCCCGGTCCGCCAGCGCGCGGAACCGGACCAGGTCGGACTGCTCGGGCCCGAGATCGAGCCGGTACCCGCCCGGCGCGCGGCTGAGCACCGCTGCCGCGCCGTCCGCCCGGCGGCCCGGTTCGAGCAGCCGCCGGACCTGCGCGGCGTAGCCGGACACCAGTTCCAGGCAGGTGCGTGGCGGCTCGTCCGGCCAGAGCAGATCGACGATCTCGTCCACGCCGACCACCTGCCCCGGCTGTACGGCCAACAGGCCCAGCAGTGCACGGCGCATCGCGGATCCGAGGCCGACGGCGTTCCCGCCGAGGCGCACGGTCAGCGGGCCGAGCACCTCCACGCTCAGTTCGTCGCCATCCGGCCCGATGGCCTGCGGCCCGGCGCCGCCGGCCGAGGAACCCGTCAGGGCCGCGAGCCGGTCGGCGGGCAGCCCGAGCACGCATGCCAGCTTGTCGATCGAGGTGGCGTGCGGACGGCCGACCCCGCCGGTCTCGATGTACCGCAGCGTCCGCACACTGACGCCCGCCTTCTCGGCCAGGTCCCGCTGGTTCAGACCGGCCCGCAGGCGCAGCCGGCGAAGCGACTCGCCCACGCCGACGCCACCGTTGGTGTGTTCCACGCCCAGGACTCCCAAGGTACATGCGGCGCACCCCGCGCCTCGGATGGCCAAACCCCCCCCAGCGATGGCCGCACGAATAAGAGGTGCCAGTTGAGTATCCTGATACATATGGCATCGGCACGCTTTTGGACATACCGTTATCCGCATCCCGAGCGAGCCGAATGGTCCGCGGCGTCTCCTGCATATGCGTCCGGTCCCCTTGCGGTCGCCGCTCTAGGCTCAGGATGTCTCCGCGACCTGTGACGATCCGGCGCCGTGTGTGGCTGTGGGTTTCGCGGTCATGTGATCGATGCCGGATACCCGTCGCAGACCCCTGTGACCTTCGCTCGCCTGTCCGGCCGTCTTGTGTACGAGGACGCGGTGCCCCGGGGACGGGCGGCTAAAAGAGCGAAGGCTTGGGCCGTCAGCTCCGACGAGGACGATGATCGGCTGCGCCGGACGTCGGTAAGCCGGACGTGTGACGGCCGACCTGAGCGGTGTTGCCGGAGTCGACCCGGTCGGGACGACAAGAGTGGTGACGCAGGGCACGCTGGGGGAATGACTCTGGAATCGAAGGAACACTCCGCTTCGTCGGGCGACAGCACCGTTGTGCCCCCGGCGATCTCCGTGATGCTGATCGTTCCGGATGCGGACGCCGCGGTCGCCTGGTACAAGACCGCCCTAGGTGCCGCCGAGCTTTGGGATCTGGGCGGCGTAGCGGGTCTTGAGATCGGCGGTGCCCCGTTCTTCCTGCATGCGATCAACCCCGAGAATCCTGCGGAGACCAGCCCTGAACGGGCGGGGATCACCAGCACTCGTATCGAGATGTTCGTCGACGACCCGGACGGCTTCATCGAACGCGCCGTTGCGGCCGGTGCGACCGCGGGTGTGCCTGTCGAGGACCACGACGTGCCCTGGGGCGTTCATCGTCAGGGTGGTTTCAAAGATCCCTTCGGCCACAAATGGTCGGTGGGCGACAAGTCGCCGTTACGTCGATTTCCACCATTGATTCGCTGACCACGGCGACGTGATGTCAGAACCGGCATTTCGGCGAGTCATCCGCATCCCGAGCGAGCCGAGCGCTTGGGTCATCGACGCCCAGCACCCCGAGCAAGGCGGGACCGCGCGTCCTCGTCGGCGCTGGGCTGGGAGGACAGCGCTAGTCATGGCACCTGGGTTCAATGGTCGGTGGGCGCTCCAGGCGGCCGCTTATGATCCACGCATGACCATCAGGCCTCGCGTCCGTGTGGACGAGTGGTATGGCGAAGATCCGGCCGCGCATGGACTGGTTGGACTCGGCCGAGCCGTTCTCGTTACGGCGAAGGGCATTTACCTGTGGTGCCGGTGGGCGATGTTCGTGCTCGCCCTCCCCTTCATCCTGATCCCCGTGTGGTTTGCGCCCCTGACAGCGATCGTTCTTCTCACACCAGTCCAGCTCCTTGTGAACTGGCGCCGAGGCGAACTGCTCCTGCCGCGCAGGCCGGTCGGCGCTATGGACTGGCGAGAGTTCTTGCTCCCGAGAAGCATTCGCATCGCCCTGGTTCCGCCCCGATCCGGCATGTTGTCGCGCGTCGTCCGGTCACTATCCAAACGATTGTGAACTTGCGGACATGTCCAGGTGAACAGCCAAGCGCAACGCGGCGAGTAGTCGATTCAACTGTGTGAGACGGCGTTGAACTGGTTGCAGGACAACGTTACGGCCTGCACTGCCGCTCAGAATAGCTCGCCTGTCCGGCCGTCTTGTGTACGGGGGCGCGGTGCCCCGGGGACGGGCGGCTAGAAGAGCCGAAGGCTTGGGTCGTCCATGCCTCTGAGGACCTCGTAGTCGAGGACGGCGCAGGCGATGCCGCGGTCAGTGGCGAGGACGCGGGCCTGGGGCTTGATCTCCTGGGCGGCGAAGACGCCGCGTACGGGGGCCAGCAGGGGGTCGCGGTTGAGCAGGTCCAGGTAGCGGGTGAGCTGTTCTACGC
>JBOHCW010000704.1:0-2411 GCA_050725375.1 Actinocrinis sp.
TCGCCCGCCTGGAACGCGAGCAGCAGGTAGCCGCCGGGCTCCAGGACGCGGAAGAACTCGGCGTAGACGGCTGGGAGCGAGTCGTGCGGCACGTGCACGGTCGAGTACCAGGCGGACAGGCCGCTGAGCGAGCCGTCGGCCAGGTCCAGCCGCGTCATCGAGCCCTGAGTGAAGGACAGGTGCGGGTGCAGGCGGCCGGCCAGCTCGACCATGGCCGGGGACAGGTCGATGCCGAACATGTCGAGGCCGAGCGAGTGCAGGTGCGCCGTCACGCGCCCCGGGCCGGATCCGACGTCCGCGACGCGGCCGCTGCGCGGCGACGGGACCGGTGTGTTCCCGTCGGCGATGTGCGCCTGGACGAACTCGGCGAACACGCCGAGCATCGCGCGGTCGTACGGCCTCGGCGCGATCACGTCGCTGAACGTGTCGGCGTACTCGTTGGCGACGGTGTCGTAGAAGTTCTGGGTGCTGGTGAGGAAGTCGGAGTCGGTCACGGCCGTGCACAGTAGCGGCGCCTGCCGACAACGGGCTCAGACACCTGCCTCAGACACCTGTCTCAGACACCTGTCTCAGACACCTGCCTCAGACACCTGTCTCAGACAACGCAGTCCGACGACCGCGTCCGGAGACGTTGACGGCCGTACAGGCGCCGCTTATCGTGACGCACGCGTTCACCTATCTAATCAAGGTTCACATATATGAACTTGCTGGACGGGTGGCGCGAGCGGCCGCCGCGTGTCGGCGATCCACCAGCGGTCCGCCCGTCAGGGATCGAATACATCCGGTTCGAACAAGGGAATCGCAATGCTGCTCACCCAACGGCGCAGCCGGGTCCGCGGTCGCCGCCGCTCGCGCGCCGGCTCCGGGCTGCTCGCGGCGGCGGTGGTCGCCGCGAGCGCCACCGCCGCCGTGCCCACACTGCTCGGCTCCGCGGCGTCCGCGGCCACGGCGCCGGTGGTCTCCATCACGCAGACCACCACCGGCACCTCGCTGAACCCGGGCTCGCTCGGCCTGTCCTACGAGGCCTCCGACCTGGCGCTGCCCTCGTTCACCTCGGGCAACCTGGCCACCTATCTCAGGACGCTGGGAACCTCGGTGATGCGGATCGGCGGCAACACGGTCGACCAGACCTACTGGACCTCCAGCGGCGAGAGCGCGCCGTCCTGGTCGATCGCCACCATCACGCCGGCCGACCTGACCGCGCTGAACACCCTGGCGAAGGCCAGCGGCTGGAAGGTGATCCTCGGGGTCGGCATGAAGCACTACGACCCGGCGCGCGCGGCCGACGAGGCGGCGCACGCGGCGTCGGCGCTCGGCTCGTCGTTGCAGGCCGTCGAGATCGGCAACGAGCCGGACCTGTATTCGCAGTACTCGAACAACACCGCGCGGTACTTCACCGACTTCCAGGCGTACGTCTCGGCGATCACCAGGGCGACGCCCGGCATCCCGATCGAGGGCTCCGACGCGGGAGGCTCGCCGACCGGCGGATTCCAGAGCGCGTTCGTCACCGCGCAGCAGGGCCTTTCGCACCCGGACATCGTGGAACTGACCAGCCACTACTACCCGCTCAGCGATTGCAGTGCGGGCGACAACCCGACCATCGCGCAGCTGCTCGGCAGCACGGTGCGCAACGGCGAGACCGCCCTGGCCGACAACGCGGTGAGCCAGGCGGCGAAGCTGGGCGTCCCGGCCGTGATGGACGAGGGCAACTCCGTGGTCTGCGAAGGCATGCCGAACGTCAGCGACGTCTACGCGTCGGCCCTCTGGTCGGTCGACGACCAGCTCGACCTGGCCCGCGAGGGCGTGACCGGCGACTACATGCACGGCACGGTGCTGCAGTGCGACACCGGCAAGCCGCTGTTCATGTACTACACGCCGCTGTGCGCACCGACCGCGGCAGACGCGAGCGCCGGAAACCTGTCCGCGCAACCGGAGTACTACGGACTCGCGACCGTGCACGCGATCGGCACCGGCAGCTTCCTCAACCTTTCGAACCCGGCCTGGCAGACCGTGCGCGCGTACGCGGTACGGCACGCCGACGGCACGATGGCCGTCGTGCTCGACAACGTGAGCGACCCGGCGAGCAACGCAGCGACGACGCTCCAGCTCGACCTGGGCGCGAACTTCGCCTCCGGCAGCCGGTTCGACCTGACCGCGCCCGGCGGCCTGACCGCGAAGACCGGCATCACGCTCGGCGGCCGGACCGTGCAGCCGACCGGCTCGCTCGCCGCGCCAGCCACCACCCCGGTCGCCGTGAACGGCAGCACCCTGACGGTCTCGGTCGACGCGGGCAGCGTCGCCGTGATCGACCTGGGCGGATCGAGCGGCGGCGGCGGCACGAGCACCACCTTCGTCGGCGGTCTGTCCGGAAAGTGCCTGAGCGTCACCGGCGCCTCGACCGCGGACGGCGC
>JBOHCW010000705.1:0-3112 GCA_050725375.1 Actinocrinis sp.
TCTCCGGGACGCCCGAAGGGCCGCCTCGAAGGACGCGCGGTGCCGCTCGGAACTCGCCCGGGCGGCGGCGAGGGCTTCGGCGCCCACTGACTCGTCGAGCCACGGGGCGACGGTCTCGCCCATCGCCCGCGCGAATCGCTCGCCCAACGCGGTCAACGACCCGGAGGCGAGTAGTTGCCGGACGGCCTCGGCGGTGTGCGCTCGCCAGCGTGCGAAGTGGGTTTCCGCTTTCCGCGCTTCTACGCCGGCCGCCGTCGTGCGTCGCACCCGCCAGAAATCGGTGACCGCGATATGCGCGTACGTGCCCTGAAGCAGGCCTTCGAGAGGCCGCGGATCCGGACGCCACGGCGCGTAGTGTCGGGCGGCGGTGTCAGCGGGGTCGAACAGCGTGTACAGGTCGAGCACGGCGCCGAGTTTGACGTGCTGGAACTCATGGATGAGGAGTAGCGCCAGCAGCGTCGGATCCGCGGGCAGCGCGACGCCGACCGCACCGAACGCGTGCCGCGCCGCGGCGCTGCGATCCGTGCCGTCCGAGGGCGCGAGCATCGGCATGATCGCGGTGAGCCCGGCGCGCAGCCCCGGGGCGTAGCGGGGCAGATATTCGTCAACGAACCCGATGGCGGCGGGAAATGCACTCTGCCAGCGCGACGCCTCTTCGGCGTCGAGGCGCGGCGCGGCGAATTCGTGGCAGCGGCGGTATGGGTCGGTGTCTTCGAGCCCGACGGCCAGGCCCGCAGCAAGCAGCGGACGGACTGGACGCCACGGCGTCTCGTCACCCGCGTCGGCATCCGCGGCCCGCAGTTTCACGCGGTACCCGGCTTCGCCGTTGAAGAACTGCGCCGTGCCTGATGGATCGATGTCCACCACGCACTGCCGCGAGTCATCGCCAACGTACAGCGATCCCAACGAGGGGAGCGCAACGCAGCCGTCGTCGACCGTGAGGGTGAATCGGCCGCCGAGCTTTGCATGGAATGTGACGCTCGCGTTGAGGGCGTCGAGATATCCGAGGTCCGCGATCGCGCCTCGGCCTAGGGCTTCGATGCACTCGACGGCCCACGCTCGTACGTACGGGTGCGCGAGTACCCGGTCTACTGCGTCGGGCTCTGACTCGTCGAGTTCGGCGAATCGGTCCCAGGCGGCGGTGAACGTATCGTCGTACTGCGGCCCCGAGCGGGCGATCTTCACCAGGAGGTTGCGCACGATCGACCGCTGTGCGTCGGCGAGCTTGTGAATCGTCGCGCCGTCGCCGAACCCGGCCGCCAGAGCGTCGATGTCCGCCGCGCGCAGCGCGTGCGTGTCCTGCTCTTGTTCGGCCGCTGTGATGCGATCTGTGCGGCCTCGACGGTCTTGGCCGACCAGTTCGCCGTCCCGGATGTGGTTGATCGTGTCGCTGAGGTCCGCACAGTAGACGGACGGGTTCTGAAAGCCGGTCCCTTCGGCGAAGCGGTGCGCGTAGAGACCGCCGCCGCAGACCGACACCAGCGGGCACTGTCGGCAGACGGCGCACAGATCGGCCACGCCGTGCTGGCGGGCCGTGATCCCGGTGTGCGTCGCGGCCTCGTCGAAGCTGTTGCGGCGCACGTCGAACCCGGTCGCCGCGGCTCCCTCGTAGGCGGTCTTGAGCGAGTCCACCTGTTCGAGCGTGCCGTCGGTCTCGACGACCACCAGGTCCGCGGGCACCAGGCCGAGGGATTCGGTCTGGCTCGGGCGGCCGTGCAGGGCGGCGATGACCGAATCGAAGGTGCGCACCGGCACCGGACGGCCCGCCGCGTTCCAGAGGTCGTAGACACGTCCCAGCCAGGCCGCGTATTCGGGCCGCTCGCCGGTCGCGGTGCGCCGCGGATCCCGCAGATCACGTGGCGCGTGCAGGCCCGCCGGTTGGTTCGCCCACGTAGCGTGCGGCAGAAGGAAGTCGATGCGCGTCGGCTCGTGCTCAAGCAGACCGCGATAGACCGCGTCCGGGTCGTTGGCGATGTCGATCGTGCAGAGCAGGCCGGCGTACAGATGGCGGTAGGGCGCTGAGCGCAGCAGTGACAGGGCTTTGGCGACCTTGTCGTAGCTGCTGCGCCCGTCGCGGTAGAGCCGGTGCCGGTCGTTGGCCGCGCGATCGCCGTCCAGCGAGACGCCGACCTGGACGCCGTACTCGGCGAACAGGTCGAGGAAGTCGCGGTCCAACAGTACGGCGTTGGTGTGAATCCGCAGGTCGAGACGTGTTTCATCGGACTGGACGGTGTCGCGCAGGATATTGAGCACGTCGCGCGTACGCCGTGGCCCGAGCAGCAGCGGCTCACCGCCGTGCAGGACGACGCGAACCTCGGGCAGCTTGTGCGCTGCGGCGTGTTCCGCGATGCGCCGCGCGACCAGAGTGGCCGTCTCCCCGGAGATCTGGGCGGGGCGACCGCGCCAACTCTGGTCGGCGTGCTCATAGACGTAACAGTGGTCGCACGCGAGATCGCACCTGCTGTGCACCTTCAGCACGAATTGGCGGAAAGGCAACGGGGCGAAGTCCATCTCGGTACGGCCGGTGTGTGGAGCGGCGGGATCAGATGGAGGAGTTGAACGCCGCCACGGCCACGCCGCGGTTGGCGTCCGCCGGCAGCACGTTCTTCAGGCTCTCGGCCATCGGCGCGTCTTCGCGGGCGAGCCGGCTCAGCGGGACGTGCCGCACGTCGGCAACGCCGGAGATCAGGTCAGATTTCGTGTCGATCGCGATTTCCATGGTTCGGAACTCCTCATAGCCGTGGACATAGCCGTTGAGCTGGGAGTTCCCTATGTCACGGGTACCAACCCGCGACAGTTGGCCACTTTTCGTCATCGATCAGTGACTGCCGCCCCACTCGGCGGCTCACTTTACTTGCCGATTGTTGCGGAAGCACGCGACATGCCCGGATGCGACGCGGGGTCGGTGGGATCTCATGTGCGAAGTTCGGCCGATATCAAGGAGTGAGAATCAATGGTAGTCGCCGATCTGGGCAGATCCGCGCTGCGGCGACTTGTTCGGCCAGCTCAAAACGGCGTTCACTCAAAGGGGAAACGTAGAGTGATTCACGGCGCGCCGTCGGCCGCCGTGGTCGACGTGAGGCTTGGTCACACGTGAGTCAATGCCTTTATC
>JBOHCW010000706.1:0-6704 GCA_050725375.1 Actinocrinis sp.
GCACCCTGGAGAAGATCGGCGCGCTCAACGCCAGGACGGGCACTCCCGGCGTCTCCGGGTACATGCCGAGGCTCGACCAGACATACCACGAGCTCATCGCGCCGAGGTCGTCGTTGCCCGGCTCGCCGCCGGGCGTGTTCGAGTAGACCTCGCCGAGCAGTCGGTGCACGACCGCCTCGGTCTTGTACGGCGCGCCCGCGTAGTCGTACACGTACGGCGTCCCGAACGACGGCTCGTTGCCGGCCCACTCGTACGGCAGGTTGGGTCCGGCGTTGAGCTGCTGGAAGAAGGTGTCCAGGCGCGCGACGGCGGCCGTGTCGCCGCCCATGCCGGTGATCAGGCCCCGCAGGTTCTGCGGGATCGCCCAGGTGTACTGCGCGGCGTTGCTCTCCTGGAATCCGGACTGGCCGAAGCTGCCCATCCCGTCCGTGGTCGGATCGAACTCAGGGAACTGACCTGAGCCGTCGCGCGGCTGGACGTAGCCGGTGTCCACGTTGAACAGGTTGGTCCAGTCCTGCGATCGCTGCAGGAAGGTGCCGTACGTCGGGCTGTCGCCGAGATCCTTGGCCAGTTGCGCGATGGCGAAGTCCGCGGTCGCGTACTCCAGCGTCTCCGAGGCGCCGTTGTCCGTCGGCGACAGCGAGCTCTGCGTCGTGTTCGGCACGTAGCCGAGCGACTGGTACGCGGACAGCTGCGGCCGCTCGGTATAAAAACCCTGACCCAGTTGGTCCGCGGTCGGCACCACCGTGGCGCCCTTCACCATGGCGGCCAGCGCGGCGTGGGTGTCGAAGTCCCGGGCGCCGAACGCGTACGCCTCGGCCAGGATCGGATCGGCGGCGTCACCGTTCATCACGTCGGTGTAACCGTTCGCGAAGCCCCACTTGGGCAGCCAGCCGCCCTGCGCCTGGTCGTTGAGCAGCGAGGTCATCATCTGGCTGGTCTGCTGCGGGGCGACGACGGCGAGCAGCGGCACCTCGGAGCGGTACACGTCCCAGCCGGAGAAGTTGGCGTACTGGATCTCGCCATGCGCGGTGCGATGGATCTTGCCGTCGTAGCCGAGGTAGTCGCCGTTCGCGTCGGAGAAGATGCTCGGCTCCAGCAACGCGTGGTAGAGCGCGGTGTAGAACTGCACGCGTTGTGCCGCCGTGCCGCCGCCGATCCGGATGCGCCGTAGCAACTGGTCCCACTGTGCGTACGTGCGCTGACTTACGCCGCGCACGTTCCATCCTGGGTCCTCGGCGGACAGGTTCGCCCACGCGTCGGCCTGACTGACATAGGAGATCGCGACTTTCATCGTGACCTGACGCCGTGCCGTGGTGTCGAAGGTCACCCACGCGCCCGACTGAAGTCCCTGCGTGCCCACGACCTGGCCGTGGGACGGGGAACCCGTGCCGGGCGTGGTCACAACGCTCTCCTGGCGCAGCGAGACCGCCGAGGCGAGCAGGTCCACCGGACCTGAGGCGGCGGTGCGCACCTGGACCTGCGGCGCCCCGATGGATCCGGTCGGGACGGCGGCGTCCACGGTCAGCGTCACCGGCGTGGACGTCAGGGTTACCGGCTTACTGTCAACATCCTGCTGCCCGTTGTAGAAGTCGAGGAAGACGTCGCCGCTGCCCTGCAACGTGACGCTCGCCTCGTAGCTGCTGCCCTGGTTCAGGGCCGGGGGCGTGGTCTGGATCCAGGTGTTCGGCAACGCAGTGCTCTGCTGCCAGGAGACGGCGCTGTCCCCGGTCGGCGTCGTCGCGGGCGCGATGGTCGCCGGGCTGCCGCCGCCGCTGATTTCGTGGTAGCCCCACGGAAGGCCGCCGGTCGGGCCGGTGAATACGTTGGGCCCGGTCGGCGCGGTGTGCCAGGTGCCGTATGACGTGAACGGCGTCGAGAAGGTGGCGACGAAGTTCAGCGGGTAGGTGCCCGGCGCACCGCAGAACTGGCCGGCCGTCTCGGTGCCCGCCACCTGGTGGTCGTTGAGGATCCGAATGTCCGCGGTCTGGTTGCCGGACTGCGCGTCGCCCATCTTGAACAGCATGTTCGCGGCGGTGCTGCTCGGATAGCCGAACTGGCCGATGCCGGTGCGCGCGGTGGCGGCCAGGTCGGCCTGGATGGCAGTGGGCGTTGACGGGTTGAGCGCGACCGAATACGAACCCGGAGACGCATGCTCGTCGGTGTGCTGGAACGGCTCCGTGGTGTTCACCGGGTCGGCGCCGATCACGCCGACGGTCGGCAGGATCGGGACGTCGCCGAACGCGCCGCAGCCCGGCCCCGACATGTGGGTGAGGCTGAAGCCGGTGGTCGCGGAATCGGCGTAGTCGTAGCCGCCGCCGTCCGGCCTCGCGGGCGTGTCAGGGCTGAACGTCAGCATGCCGAAGGGCGCCGACGCCCCGGGGTAGGTGTCCACCTGGCCGACCGTCGCGCCGCCGGAACCCGTGCCGATCATCGGATCGACCAACGCCGCCGGATCGCTCACGAGCGCGTCGGGTGCGACGGGCGCCGCCGCCTCGGTCGCGGCCGCCGCCCCGCCGCCCGCCGCGATCAATGCCGCGCCCGTGATCGCGACCACCGCGATCCGCAGTCGTCCGCTCCCGCTGCGATGGAGAAGCATCAGCGCGCCCTTTCGGATGACAACGTTGTCAGGGTGGGTTCTACTCCGCAGACAGCCGCTCGACAAGACCCTGAGCCGCTTTCTGAACCGCCCGCTGAGTGCTCGCGGCGCTCGCGTTCGAGGTCAGATAGCAGGACTTGACGACGCCGAACACCGGGTCGGTCCCGAAGGCCGCGAGGTCGCACGGCGTGCCGCCGGTGAATGTCTTGTAGACGTACTCGCCGCCGGTGCCGTAGGCGACCGTCTGCGTTCCGCTGAAGGCGCAGGTGCCGTTCTCGGTCGCGCACTGCGTGCCGAATCCGGTCGGAGCCGCGCCGTGCGCGTAACAGGTCTTCGCGACGCCGGGCACCGGATCGGCGCCGAATACGGTGTTGGAGCAGGCGATCGGCCCATTCGACGTCGAATATACGAACGCGCCGTTCGCGCCGTACGCGATCAGCTGCGTCCCGGTCACCGCGCACGAACCGTTCTCGCTCGCACACGTCGTCCACGACCCCGCCGGCGCTCCGGCCGGGGGCAGGTAGCAGGACTTGGCCAGTCCGGGCATCGGATCGCCGAAGTTCGAGTTCGAGCACGCGATGCTTGAGTTCGTGAGCTGATAGTTGAAGCCGCCGTCACCGCCGTACGCGACCATCTCAGTGCCCGAGAACGAGCAGGTCGCATCCTCGGCGGCGCATCGGGTGTATCCGGACGGGCCACCGGACGGAGCGATGTAGCACGACTTCAGCACGCCCTCGACCGGATCGCCGCCAAAGGCGGACGCGGTGCACGCAGTGCCGCCGGTAACCGTCTTGTACAAGTACGAGCCGGCACCGAACGCGACGACTGTGGCAGCGGAACCAGGGGTCGAACACGTGCCGCTTTCTGTGGCGCACCAGGTGAATCCGGCCGGCAGCCGCGTCGCCGACGCGGCGGGCACCGCACCCGGCGTGACGCTGGTCGAGAATTTCAGCGACCGGCCGGCCTCGGCGCTGAACGTCGAGCCGCCGTCGCCGCTGTACGCCTCGCCGCCGCCCGGGTACGGAGCGGCGTCGCTGTAGGCCAGGCCGTAGCAACCACTGCTCGCCACGGACTTCACCAGGAAGCCGTAGCGCACTCCCGCCGTGACGGCGACGTTCGGCGTGATCGTGACGGCGCGCGGCGACCAGCCGATCGACGAGGCCGGCAGCACCGTCGAACTGAGTACGGTCCCGGTTGGCCGTGACGAACCGTCCGCCCGGTACACGTCGAATTCGAGTCCTGCGTTCGGGTTGCCGCTCTGGAACGTCGTGTAGGAGACCGCTGACAGCGTCCCGCCGCGGCTCGGCACGAAGGTCTGGAAGCGGGCGACCCCGGTCCGCAGGTCGCAGTAGGTGCGGAACCCGCTCGTACCGTCGGCCTGGTCGACGCCGGGCGGCGGGTTCTGCGCGCCCGCCGCACCCGTGGCCAGCGCGAGCGAGAACGAGTTCTGACATGTGATCGGCGCGATCGACCCGTCGGCCGCGAAGGACAGCGGGGACCAGTAATAGTCGGCGAGCGCCTCGTTGTGCGCGCCGTCCCACAGGTCGCTTGCGTACAGGTAGGCCGTGCCGGTCGTGGTGGGGATGGCCGAGACGAACGCCGGCTGGCCGCCGCAGGAGTTCGTGGTGAGCTTGGTCGCCGCCGACCACGGACCCAGCGGACTCGACGCGGTGCGATACGAGGTGCCGGTCCCGGAGCAGTACCCGCAGTTCGGGTCCGAATACGTCAGGTAGTAGACGCCTCCACGCTTGAACAATGCCGGAGCCTCGGTCACGCTCTGCCCCAACCGGGTGTACGCGCCGGTCCCGGACAGATCGCTCGCATTGAGACGTTCCACGACGAGATCACCGTTGCCGCGCCAGTCGGTGTAGACGACGTAAGCCGTACCGTCATCGTCCACGAAGACAGTGTGATCACCGTTGTTCACCCCGCCGACCGGCGCGTTGTCGTTCACGGCGAGCGTCGGCACGGCGGCCTCGGTGAACGGCCCGGTCGGATTCGAACTGGTGAAGACGCGATATCCGACGCTGTTGTCGTACACGTTGATCCAGAGCACGTACATGCCGGTGCCCGCGTCGTACACCACGTGCGGCCGGAAGCAGCCGTAGGTCGATCCGTTGCAACGCGTCTGCCAGACGCTCCCAGCCGGGTTGAACAGCAGCCCCCTGTCGGTCCAGTGCACCAGATCCGTCGAGCTGTAGACCTTGAACCCGCAGAACGGCGCACCGGTCGTCTGCCACGAGAAGCCGCAGTCGTAAGCGGTTCCGTACAGGTAATACGTCCCGCCGAACAACGCGGTCATGCCATCGTGCGCATCCACCGCATTGCCGTCGGTGTCGAACCTGACGACCTGGTTGCCGCCGGAGTCGAAGTTGGTCACCGTCGTCGTATACGCCGCAGCCTCCGCCGCCGTAGTGGTGGCAGAGGAGGCGGCGGCGGAAGCGGAGGCGGACGGGCGGTATCCGGCGGCCCCGGCCGGCCCGGCGGTAAGTGCACTGATCAACATCGCGACCAGTGCGACGACGAGCACGGCGGCGGATTTGGGCAGCGTGGTAATCGATCGGTGCATCGCGTACTCCAGGGATGCCGGGACGGTAGCAGGGCAGGTGCGATCGCGGTGTGGTCACGCAGCACTACCACCGCGCCGAGCGGCAGGGCTCTGGGTCAGTCCTTCGTAGCTGTCGATGCTCTGTCGAAAGAGCCGTCCGTCGACAGTGTCATCGGCAGTGCTATCGACAAAGTCGTCGATGAAACGTTTCATGTCAATGCTGAACATCGTATGCTCGACTGACGCGCGCGTCCATAGCGTGCGCACAGTGACTCGACCCACCGGCAGGTGAGGCCGGTTGAAGCGATCGGCCCGGATCAGCCGAGCGTGCGCGCGCGTTCGAGCAGCTGGGTGGTGGCCTCCCACAGGCGGCGTTCCCGGTCCTGGTCACGGGCGACGGGTCGCACCTCGGTGAGCTGGTCCTTCACCACGAACGCGCCGTCGCGCAGGTGCGCCCACCTCTGGTCCAGTGCGACCGAGGCCAACGCGGGCCCGGAGCGGTCCGGGGTGGACACTCCCGGCAGGCGCGCGATGCCGCGGCCGATCGCCTGGAAGGCCGCCGGCGCCTCGCGGCCCAGAGCGGTGCCGGGCATCCAGCCTGGTTCGAACACTGAGACGTTGACGCCGGGCCCGGCGTGGCGCTGCAGTTCGTGGGCGTAGTAGAGGATCGCCAGCTTGGCGTTCGCGTATGCGGTCCCGGAGGCCTCGAAGCCCGGCGGCTTCTCGCCGGTCGCCGGCCGAGCGATCTCGACCGGGTCGCGCCACCGCGCCGGCGGGACGCGCAGGATCCGGCGGCCGAGATTGGCGCTGTAGACGTTCGAACCGAGCAGCACGATGCGGCTCGGCCCGGCCAGTTCGCCGAGCAGATCCCCGATCAGCTGGGCGTGAGCCAGGTAGTTCACGGCGAACGTCATCTCGAAGCCGTCCGCGGACGCGGCACGCGTGTCGGCCGACATGTGGCCGGCGTTGGCGACCAGCGCTCGCAGGGGGCGTACACGTCCGGCGTCGAGCAGGTCGCGCGCTGCCGCCGCCGCGTCCCGTACTTCGCTGAGCCGGGACAGGTCACAGCCGATCTCGTGCACCTTCGCGCCGCGGGCGCGGGCCGCATCAGCCACTTGTGTTAGGGCGTTTCCGGTACGTCCCACTAACAAAATGTCGGGACGTTCACGCTCGGGGCGGCCCGCCATGGCAAGCACGGCCGCACGGCCCAAGCCTCGGGTCGGGCCGGTGATCAGGACGGTTCCGCTCTCGGTGGCGGTCGACTCGATGCCCGCGCTCACCAGCCCAACTCTCCTTCGTCCTCCCAGAAGACGCCGGTCGGTCGCGGTGTAACGCCGATATATACGGTGTGCCCGGCGGCGACCAACTGGCGGGCGGCTTCGCTGCCGAGGCCTCGATTCGCCCCGGCGATCAATGCGATTGTCATAAAACGAGTCTCGAAGAACACCGGACGCTCAACCAGCCGTCCCGTTGTCATAGGAATCCCGGGGCCAGGACAACGGCCGCACCCGCCCGCACACTGAACGCATGGAGTCGTGGGAGTTCGGTCCGGCAGTG
>JBOHCW010000707.1:0-6311 GCA_050725375.1 Actinocrinis sp.
CGGCTGACGCGAGCAGCGCTCGATCAGGTCGTGGCCGAGAACGACAAGAAGCGCTTCGAGATCGACGCCGCCGGGACGCGCATCCGCGCGAGTCAGGGGCACAGCGTGCCGGTCGAGCTGGGCTACCCGGTGGCCGCGCCGCCGGCCCTGCTCTACCACGGCACGATCGCGGCTTCGCTGGACTCGATCTTCCGGTCCGGGCTGGAGCCGGGCAGCCGGCACCACGTCCACCTCTCCGCAGATCAGGTCACCGCGACGCGGGTCGGGTCACGGCGCGGACGTGCGGTCGTGCTCGAAGTCGCCGCTGAGCGGATGGCCGAGGACGGGCACGAGTTCCACGTCAGCACGAACGGTGTCTGGCTGACGGCCACGGTCCCGCCCGCCTACCTGCGCCGATTGACGGAACCTGCCGTCGAATAGAGGCAGCGGTCGTCCGTCCGTCCCGGTCCCGTCCGACTATGCCGCGACGATCGACGTCTCGGTCCTGGGCGTGGGCCCCGGCGACCCGCCGACGCTCGGCGGCGCCTGGGCCGCCTGCTCCGCCGCGTTCGCCATCAGCGTGCGCATGAGCTCCATCGCCGGCGTGAGCGCCGCCCGCGTCCGGTATGCCAGCACGATGACACGCTTCAGCCTGCTCGCGGCCAGCGGACGCAGCGTGACCGATCCGGCCGGTGCCATCCCGGCGACGATGCGCGGCACGATCGCGATCCCCACGCCCGCGCCGACCATGCGCAGCATCGCCTGATAGTCGTTGGTCTGCGATACGACGGTCGGTGCGAACCCGGCGCGCCGGCACGCTTCGTCCAGCGCGTCGCGGCACATCGACGGACCGGGCACGACCCACGCGTACGTGCTCAGCTCGGCCAGCGAGACCACGGGCCGGGCGGCGAGCGGGCTGAGCTGCGGCAGCGCGACCGCCATCGCGTCCGTACCGATCACCTCGCAGGCCAGGCGCGGGTCGCGCGGACGGCCGAGCAGCGGGTACTCGTACACGACCGCGAGGTCGCTCTCCCCGGCCAGGACGCGCGGCAGCGACTTCGGCGGGTCGAGTTCGTGCATTACCACGCTGACCTTCGGATACGCCGCGAGCAGCTGTACGACCGCGGTCGGCGCGAAGGTGGCCGCGGCGCTCGGGAACAGGTCGAGGCGCAGCCGTCCGGTGTCCGACCGGGCGACCGCGGCCAGTTCGCGGCGCGCGTCGTCCAGCCCGGTCAGCAGCAGCCGGGCGTGCCGCAGTAGCACTTCGCCCGAAGGAGTGAGCAGCACGCGCCGGCCGGAGCGTTCCAGCAGGATGGCGCCGAGCTCGTGTTCGAGCTTGGCGACGTGTTGTGACACAGCGGGCTGGCTGACGCCGAGCGCGGCGGCCGCCGCGGTGAACGAGCCGTGGTCCGCGACCGCGAGGAACGCCTGGAATCGGGCCGAGTCGAAAAGGGCGAGCACCTTCGAACATTAACGCGGGCGGCGGCCCTCGAACAGGATCGCGCCGGAGCGTGGCCGAATGGTAGTGCTCCAAGGGGAGCGATCCGCGGAGACGATCTATAAGCCCTGACTTATTCGTACTACAGCCCCGAACTGTTGCTCTATTTGACGTCCGCAGCGCGCAGACGCGCGGCCGGTAGTGAACGAACACATACAGGTATGAATCCACGAGGGGGCTGGAATGAACACGAGCAGCATCTTGACGCGACGCGCGATAAGGGCCTGTGCGATCGCGCTGACCGCCGCGGCGGCCGCGCTAGGGGGCACCGCCGCCGCACACGCGTCGACCGGCGGCTCGTACTGGGAGGACGGCTACTACGTCAGTCTGGACACGCAAGCGCACTGGATCACCGCGTCCTACGACGGTCTGAACGTCGCCGTCGCCGATGGCAGCCAGTACGCCGGCACGCGGCTGATCCAGTGGTACAACGACGGCGCCGCCGAGCAGAAGTGGTACTTCGACCAGGTCTACGACGCCGATGGCGGCTTCGAGGGCTACCTACTGCGCAACGAGAACAGCGGTCAGTGCATGTCCACCGACGGCCGGGCCGGCGACTCGGTGTTCCAGGAGGCGTGCAATCCGGCGCTCCTCACGGAGCGGTTCTGGCACTACGGAAGCCCCGGCACCAACAACTCGTTCCAGAACAGGTACACCGGCCTGTACCTCGACGTGAGCGGCGGCGGCTATGGCGCCGGCACGAACATCGACCTCTGGTACTCCAACAACCACGGCAACCAGACGTTCTGGGTGAGCAACGTCAACTCCTGAGCGGTGCCGGATCGTAGGCAGCGTCAGTGACGTGAGGAACGCGTGCGACGTGGGCAACGCCACGGCTGCCGGCTCGCGGATGTCCGTTCAGGACGGACATCGATAGTTGAGACGCGTTGGGTGCGGACTCCGTAGGCGGGAGTCCGCACCCAACGTGCGTTTTCCAGCAGGCTGGTCGCCGCCGCTTCCCCGCGCTCTGCGGCCTATCCCTCGCTGATGTAAAGGCGTTGGGTCGCACGCGTCAGGGCCACGTAGAGCGTGCGCGTGCCGGCTGGGGATTCGGCCTCGATCACCGCCGGGTCGACGATGACGGCCGCGTCGTACTCCAGGCCCTTCGCGTCCAGCGCGTTGACGACGATCAGGCGGCCTCGCGCCTGCTCGACCTGCGGACTCAGCTCTTGCGCGACCGCTTCGGCTTCCGTCGCCGTAAGGGCTGTGATCACGCCGACGGTGCCTTCGACCGCGCCGAGCGCCTCGTGCACCGTCGCCTGGAGCTCGGCCCGGCTGCGGTGCTCGGGCGGGAAGCCGGTCGAGCGGACGGCGTCGGGCAGCGCCGCGCCGGGCGCCGCCTTCTTCGCATACTGAGCCGCGTACTCGAAGATCTCCTGCGAGTTGCGGTAGTTCGTCCGCAGCTCGTGGACGTGACGCCGTTGCTCGCCGAGCGCCGCGCGCATGGCGGCCTCCGACTCTGCCGGGTCGGGCCAGGAGGACTGCACCGGATCGCCGACGATCGTCCACGTCGCGCGCCGGCCCAGGCGGCCCAGGACGCGCCACTGCATCGGGGACAGGTCCTGCGCCTCGTCCACGATCACGTGCGCGTAGCTCTCGCGGACGCGCTCGCGGCGCGCGGCGTCCGACGCGCGGTCGACCCAGCTGGAGACCTCGGCGACGCCGCTGTCCGAGAACGGGTCCTCGTCCTCGGGATCCGGGGCCGGCGCGGTGCCGAGCAATTGGGCCAGCTCGTCGATCAGCGGCACGTCCTCGACGCTCAGCGTGTCCCGCGCCCACGAGCCGGCGAGGCTCTGGACCTGCGGGTCGGTCAGCCGGTGACGCGCGTAATACTGCAGGTTCCCGACGTCCGCGCAACCACGCAGGACCTCGGCGGCCGTGCGGTACGGCCACCAGTCCTCGACGAAGAGCTCGAAGTCGGTACGGTCGCGCAGGTCGCGGTCGAAGATCGAGCGCTCGGTGCGGCGGCGCTCGCGCAAGTCCGGTGGGAGCTGACCCCAGGCCGCCTCGACCAATGCGGTCTCGGCGTTGGCGCGGGCCGCGTTAGGGTGCGGATTGCGGTTAAGCACCTGACGACGCACGTTGTCGAGCTGCTGCGCGTTCAGGTGCATAACGTGCCCGTGGTACGTGGCGCGGAACTGACGCGGTGTCCCCGGCGGCGTGGCGCGTGCAGCGCGGCCGAGCACTGGTAGTAGAGCGAGCGATCCCTTAAGCGCCGCGAGGTCCGCCGAGTCACGCCGGGTCGCGCGTACGCCGTCGACCAACTCGCCGAGGGAGCGCAGGGCAGCCGTGTGTTCGCCGAGGGACGGCAGCACCTGCTCGATGTAGGACACGAACACGCTCGACGGCCCGACGATCAGCACGCCGCCGGACTCGAACCGCTTGCGCTCGTTGAACAGCAGGTACGCGGCCCGGTGCAGGGCCACGGCCGTTTTACCGGTACCCGGGCCGCCGGTGATGATCGTCGCGCCGTCCGCCGGCGCGCGCACCGCGAGGTCCTGCTCCTTCTGAATCGTCGCGACGATGTCCTGCATCGCGGTCCCGCGCTTACGCGTGAGGGCGGCCATCAGCGCGCCGTCGCCGACCACGGTCAGGTCCAGCCGCTCGGCGCCGTCCGGGTCGAGCAGGTCATCGTCGATCCGGAGCACTTTTGCGCCCACGCAGCGGATCGTGCGGCGGCGCACCACGTCCAGCCGGTCGGTCGGGGTCGCCCGGTAGAACGCGGCGGCGGCCGGGGCGCGCCAGTCGACGACCAGCGGCTCGTACTCCTCGTCGCGCACGCCGATCCGGCCGATGTGCCGGGCCTCGCCGTCCTCGAAGTCCAGCCGGCCGAAGACCAGGCCCTCCTCCTGCGCGTCGAGCCGGCGCAGCCAGACGCCCGCCTGATAGACGATCGCGTCCCGCTCCACCAGGCCGCCCTCGTTGCCGAACTGCGCGCGCCGATGGCCCTCCGCCTCGTACGCGCGCGCGTGCTCGCGCATCACTTCCAGCCGTTCGTGTACCCGGTCCACGTGCCGTTGCTCGGCGTCCATCTCGGCGCGCTGCGCCCGATCAGGCGCGCCGGTGCTCGTCGCGGGCGTTGGCAACGGAAGACCTCCGATAAGACGTATGGGTCGCGGTACGCCGTGCCCGATCTGGGATCAGGCAGGACCGGACAGTCTATCGGGGGACGGGGACGGCCAACGATTACCCTGTCGGCTGGCGCGTGTCTGTTACCTGACGTCGGCGCTCGCGGCCTGCACGAGCTCGGTCAGCACGCCATGGCAGTCCTTGGGGTGCAGAAAGTTGATCGACGAGTTCGACGTACCGTGCCGCGGCTCCGCGTAAAGGGAACGAACGCCGGTACTCGTGGCGGCCTCGGTCGCCGCGACGACGTCAGGCGTGCCGAACGCGATGTGGTGCACGCCCTCACCGTTCTTTTCCAGGTACTTGGCGATCGCCGAGTCGTCACGGGTCGGTTCGAGTAGCTGCAGGTAGGACGCGGCGCCGTCGTCGGTGCCGTTGATCCGCAGCATCGCCTCGCGCACGCCCTGCTCCTCGTTGACCTCGCTGTGCACGACCTCGAAGCCGTAAGTCCGCTTATAGAACTCGATACTCGCGTCGAGGTCGCGACAGGCGATGCCGATGTGGTCGATGCGAGTGATCATTTCGGGATGCCTCCGCGCGCTGATGGTGTTGACTCTTCATACCTGCGACAAGCAGTTCATGTGGCTCCCGCCTCGTGTGGGGAAGCCAACACCGCCAGACCCTACTGGCGGGTAGCAATATTGTGGATAGTGTCGGAGGGGGACGGCAATCCCGGCCCCGTCCGACTCGACCGCCATCTTCAGGAGGCGTACCGATCATGGCCAGCTCTGTCATCGTCGCCGGAGCGCGCACCCCGATGGGCAAGCTGCTGGGAGCGCTGTCCCCGTTCAGCGGGGCGGATCTCGGCGGATTCGCGATCAAGGCGGCGCTGGAGCGCGCCGGGGTCGCGCCCGACCAGGTCGACTATGTGATCATGGGCCAGGTGCTGCAGGCCGGCGCCGGCCAGATCCCGGCCCGCCAGGCCGCCGTCAAGGCCGGCATCCCGATGCGCGTCCCGGCTCTGTCGATCAACAAGGTCTGTCTGTCCGGGCTCGACGCGATCGCCTTGGCCGACCAGCTGATCCGGGCCGGCGAGGTGGACATCGTGGTGGCCGGCGGCCAGGAGTCGATGACCAACGCGCCGCATCTTCTGCCCAAGGGCCGCACCGGCACCAAGTACGGCTCGATCGAAATGCTCGACGCGATGGCCCTCGACGGCCTGACCGACGCGTTCGACCACATTCCGATGGGCGAGTCGACCGAGCGGCACGTGGGCAAGCTCGGCATCAGCCGCGTAGAGCAGGACACGTTCGCCGCCCGCTCACAGCAGCGCGCCGCCGCGGCGCAGAAGAACGGCCTGTTCGACGAAGAGATCGTGCCTGTGGAGATCCCGCAGCGTAAGGGCGATCCGATCGTTGTAAGAGAAGACGAGGGCGTACGCGGCGACACGACGGTCGAAGGGCTGTCCAAGCTGCGCGCCTCGTTCACGAAGGACGGCTCGATCACGGCCGGCAACGCCTCGCCGATCTCAGACGGCGCGGCCGCCGTCGTGGTCATGTCAAAGGCCAAGGCCGAGGAGCTGGGCCTGACCTGGCTCGCCGAGATCGGCGCGCACGGCATGGTGGCCGGCCCGGACAACTCGCTGCACTCGCAGCCCTCGAACGCGATCAACGCGGCGTTGGCGAAGGCGAGGTTGACCGCGGCCGAGTTGGACCTGATCGAGATCAACGAGGCCTTCGCGGTCGTCGGTATCCAGTCGACCCGCGAC
>JBOHCW010000708.1:0-6118 GCA_050725375.1 Actinocrinis sp.
CGCCCGTCCTGGCCCGCCGGGTGCGCGCCGAGGCGCTGGAGCGCGGGCTGATCGTGGAACTCGGCGGCCGGCACGGCGCCGTGCTGCGGCTGCTGCCGCCGCTGACCATCACCGACCGCGAGGCCGACCGCGTGGTCGAGATCCTGCTGGACGCGGTCGCCGAATCGAACAGGACGTGGCACCGATGACCGACACCGTGGCGAACCCGGCGGGTTCCCCGATTCCCGCGACCGGCTTCGCGGGCACCTCGAACACCGCGAGTCCCGATCCCGCCGTGCTGCGCGCCGCCGCGATGCGCGCGGCCTCGGGGCAGCCGTGGTCGGTGCCCGGCGAGCGTCCGCTGCCCGCCGGCGGTCCGGTCGAGGTGGCCGCGCGGGTGCGAGCGGCGCTCGGTCCTGTGCTGCCGGCGCAGGGCCGCGGCCAGGCCGCGTTCGACGATCTGGCCGCGCTGATCGTCGCGGAGACCGTGCACTCCCGGCACCCGCACACCGCCGCCCACCTGCACTGTCCGACGCTGCCTGTCGCCGTCGCGGCCGACGCGCTGATCGGCGCGCTCAACCCGTCGATGGACTCCTGGGACCAGGCCGGCGCGCCGACCGTAATCGAGGACGAGGTAGTCGGCGCCCTGTCAAGGCTCTGTTTCGGTGGACGGGCCACGCACCCCGGCGGCTCGGTGACCACCGGCGGCAGCGAGTCCAATCTCATGGCCCTGCTGTTCGCGCGGGACGAGACGGTCCGGCGCGCCTTCGACACCGACCCGGCCGAGGACGGCGTGCCCGCGTACGCGGCCGGGAAGCTGCGCATCCTGTGTTCGGCCGTCGCGCACTTCTCGCTGCGCCGCGCGGCCGCGCTGCTCGGCCTCGGCGAGCGCGCCGTCCTGCCGGTCCCGGTCGGCCGCGACCACCGGATGGACCCGGTGGAACTGGACCGCGTCGCGGCGCGCGTCGTGGACGACGGGGGAGTGGTCATGGCCGTGGTGGCCACCGCGGGCACCACCGACGCGGGCGCGATCGACCCGCTGGCCGGGGCCGCCCGGGTGGCGCGCAAATACGGGTCCTGGTTCCACGTCGACGCGGCGTACGGCGGGGCGCTGCTGTTCTCCGATGCGCGCCGGGCGATGCTCGACGGCATCGACGAGGCCGATTCGGTATCGCTCGACCTGCACAAATTCGGCTGGCAGCCGATCCCGGCCGGGATCCTGCTGTGCCGCGACCGCGACGCGTTCGCCCCGCTCGCGCGCCGCGTCGCCTACCTGTCAGCGCTCGACGACGAACGCGCCGGCTACCCCAACCTGCTGGACCGCTCGCTGCGCACCACGCGCCGCGCCGACGCGGTGAAGATCGCCGCGACCTGTCAGGCCCTGGGCAAGCAGGGGCTGGCCGCGCTTATCGAACGCTGCTTCGGTCTGACCGCGCACGTGGCCGCCGTCCTGCGTACGCACCCTGACTTCGAGCTGGACCGCGAACCGGCGCTGACCACCGTGCTGTTCCGCTACCGGGCCAAAAGCGGCGACCCGGACGAGGTCAACGCGGCGCTGCGCCGCCGGCTGCTGGCCGAGGGCAGCGCCGTGATCGGCCGCACGGAGCTGACCGGCCCCGACGGCAAGCCGGCCGGTCCGGGTTCGCTGCGGCTGAAGATCACCCTGGTCAACCCGCAGTCCACCCCCGAGGACCTGGACGCGCTGATCCGCCTGATCGCCGCGGCCGGCGCCGCCGAGGACCGCCCGTGACCGTCGCCGGAGAGACGCTGACCCCTGACTCGGTGGCCGCTGACTCACTGGCCGGCGCCGAACACCGCGCTGCCGCGGAGCGGCTGGCCGCCGAGGCGCTGCTGCGCTGCTGGATCCGCGAGCGCAACGTGCCGCATCCGGCGGCCGGTGGCGATGACGCAGACGGTGCGAGAGATGCCGGAAGCCTTGACCTGCAAGTGGATCTCGGCGATGGCGTCTTGCGAATTCCCGTCGAATACTGGTCCCGTACCGGGATGCACCGGCTCGGCGCGCCGTCCAGCGCGCTGGGCCCGCTGCGTCCCGGCACCCTCGCCCGGCTGCTCGGCGAGGCCGCGGGAGCGAGCGGCGAAGGGCTCGAACAGCTGGTACAGCGCGCCGTCGAGTCCGCCGAGCGAATCGGCGACCACCTGTCCGCACGCGCCGCACAGCCCGGCGCCGCCAACAGCGCGACGCCGTTCCTGGCCGCCGAACAGGGATTGCTGGCCGGCCATCCGCTGCACCCGACGCCCAAGAGCCGCGACGCGATCAGCGCCGAAGAGGCCGCGCGCTACTCACCCGAGCTGCGCGGATCGTTCCCCCTGCACTGGTTCGCGGTCGCGCGGGACCTGGCCGCGCACGAGAGCGAACTGGGTCCCAGCGCCCCCGATCTCGCCGCACACCTCAGCACCCTGACTGCTGACGGGCGTGTCCTGGTCCCCGCGCATCCCTGGCAGGCGGCGAGTCTGCTGCGGCGGCCCCCGGTAAGAGAGCTGATCGACAACGGCCGGCTGGAACACCTCGGCGAGGCCGGCCCGCACTGGTACCCGACCAGTTCGCTGCGCACGGTGTACCGGCGCGACAGCCCGGTCATGCTCAAGCTCTCGCTGGGCCTGCGCATCACCAACTCCCGGCGGGAGAACCTGCACAAGGAACTGCTGCGCGGCGTCGAGGCGCACCGCCTGCTGGCCGGCGAACTGGGTACCCGGCTGCTCACCGCGCACCCCGGATTCCGCGTGCTCACCGACGCGGGCTATCTGGCCGTGAAGGGTGTGCCAGGCCTCGACGTCTCCTTGCGCCATTCGCCCTTCCAACAGGGCGATCACGTGTTCTGTGTCGCCGCCCTCACCGATCTGGGCCGCGGCGCGGCCTTCCCCGACGGGCACCCGCACGAACTGGCCGCGCACCTGCACGGCCTGGCCGCGGGCGAGCGCCGTCCGGTGCGGGCCGTCACCGTGGACTGGTTCGCAAGGTACGTAAATGCCCTGATCGCGCCGGTCTTCTGGCTGGACGCCGAATACGGCGTGACGCTCGAAGCGCACCAGCAGAACACGCTGATCCAGCTGGACGCGTCCGGCTACCCCGCGGTCGGCTGGTATCGGGACAGCCAGGGCTTCTACTACCGCTCCTCGGCTCTCGATCGGTTGGAGGCCATCAGCGGCCTGCCGAACCTCGGCGGGGCCAGCGAGAGCGTGGTACCCGACGAGGTGGTCACCGAGCGCCTGCTCTACTACGTGGGGATCAACAATCTGATGGGTGTGGTCGGCGCACTGGGTTGCGCCGGCCTCGCGGACGAGCGCGACCTGCTCGCCGTGGCGGCGGGACTGCTGGCCCCGCTGCGCGGCCACCGTCCGGTGGATCTGCTCCTCGACGCGAAAGCCCTGCGCGGCAAGGCCAACCTGCTCACCCGCGCGGCCGGTCTGGACGAGCTGGCCGGCGAGCTGGCGACCCAGTCCGTCTATGTCGAGATCGCCAACCCCTTCGCAGTGCTCAGACAGCCCAGCGCCGCGCCCGCGCAGAAATCAGTGCACGGACACGCTGGAGGCACGCCGTGACCGATTCACAGGCTCCCCTCTGGTGGGATCTGCCCACTGAAGCGGGCCGCTTCACCCTGTGTCCGGTCAAGCCGGACCGGGAGGTCACCATCATCCACACCTGGATGAACGACCCGCCCGTAGCGCGCTACTGGGACCTGGACGGCCCGATCCAGCGCACGGTCGAGCACCTGGCCGAACAGCGCGCCCAAGCGCACACCGAGCCGTACCTCGCCAGGCTGTGCGGCCGCCCGATCGGCTACTGGGAGCTCTACCGGGCCGCCGAGGACCGCCTGGCCGACTACTACCCGGCCGACCCGGCCGACCTCGGCGTCCACCTGCTGATCGGCGAGCCCGACCTACGCGGCATCGGCCTGGGAACGCTGCTGCTCACAGCACTCTGCGACGCAGTGCAACAGCGGTCCCGCCGCCGCGTCGTCGCAGAACCCGACGAACGCAACACAGTGTCCGTACACGCCTTCGCCAAGGCCGGATTCACGCCCTGCGGCGCCCTGGACCTGCCGGAGAAGCGCGCCACCCTGATGATCCGGGACGTCCCCGCCTGATGCCCGGCCCCGGCGGTCCGGCGCCGACGGCCAGTGGAAGCCCATGGTGATCTCGAACCCTCACGAAGGCGGGGCGCAATGACGATCGCGGCGCAGGCGGACGACGTGGAGGTCGCCGACAGTCAGGACGGCGCGGTCTACGACCTCGTCGGCGTCGGCATCGGTCCGTTCAACCTCGCACTGGCCGCACTCGCCGAACCGGTCGCCGGTCTTCGAACCCTGTTTCTCGACGAGAACCCGTCGTTCCGCTGGCATCCGGGGATGATGGTCGACGGCGCGACGCTCCAGGTCCCGTTCCTCGCCGACCTCGTCTCTCTTGTCGATCCGGCGAACAGGCGCAGCTACCTGGCCCATCTGCGCGACACCGGCCGCCTGTTCGAGTTCTACCTCGCGGAGCGCTCGCACATTCCGCGCATCGAATACGAGTCCTACTGCCGCACCGTCGCGCACGCCGTCGAGTCCTGCCGGTTCGGCGCGCGCGTCACCGAGGTCCGGCATAGTGCGCTGCCCGGCGACGGTCAGGGCACTGTTGATGGTTTCGCAGTGTCCTATATCGACGTCGACGACTCGCGGCACACGATCCTGGCCGCGAACGTCGTGCTCGGCATCGGCACCGAGCCGATCGCGCCGGCCGCGCTGACCCGGCTGTGCCGCGCCGAAGCCGGGGCCGCGGCGAACAGCCTGGTCACGCACAGCGCGTTCTACCTGCGCCAAGCCGACTGGATCCACGCCGCGTCGGACGTGACCGTGCTCGGCTCGGGCCAGTCCGGCGCCGAGGTCGTGCTCGATCTGCTCAGGTCCTGGCACCGGCCGGGCCGGCGGCTGCGCTGGCTCACGCGCAGCGCCGCGTTCGAGCCGATGGAGTACTCGAAGATCGGGCTCGAACACTTCACGCCGGATTACGTCGACCACTTCCACGCGCTCCCGGACGCAGAACGCGCCGCGCTCCTCAGCAGCCAAGGCCGCCTGTACAAGGCCGTCTCCGCCGACACGCTCTCAGCGATCCGCGACGAACTGGACACGCGGTCGCGCGTGTACGGTGTCGGCGAAACCGGCGTCACGATGATGCCCGGCGTCGAGGCGATCGGTGGACAGCGCAACGGTGAACGCATCGCCATCGACTTCAGGCATCGCAGCACCGGCGAGCGGATGTCCGTATGCACCGAACGCCTCGTTCTCGCTACCGGTTATGCGCCGCGTAATCCCGAATGCCTCGCGCCGATCAATGCGGACATCGAACGTGACGCGCACGGCCGGTACGTAATCGACCGCAATCATCGCGTCCGACTCAACGGGACGCGCGCCGGTCTATACGTGCAGAACGCCGAGCTGCACACGCACGGTGTCGGCACGCCTGATCTCGGCCTAGGCGCCTACCGCGCCGCGACGATCCTTAACGCCGTAACCGGACGCACGGTCTATCCGTTGCCCAGCCGTACCGCGCACACCGCGTTCGCCCCCGCGGTGGCCGCCGCCGCCGACCCCGGCCTCACCCTGACCACGGAGAACCCAGGCCATGAGCAGCCTCGACACCACCCCGACCGCGACCGGGCCCGCATCGGAGCAGACCCCGCCGGACCAGACCCAGTCGAACCAGGTCCCGCCGATCCCGGCGCCGTCATCCCCGGCCCATCCGGGTCACCCGGCCCCGACGCAGTCCGCGCCCACTGACCCCGAGCTACGCTGGCGGCACGCCGCGCGGTCCCTCCTCGCCAAGACCATCGCCGAGTTCGCCTACGAGGACCTGCTGTCCCCGATCGAGCAGGAGGACGGCTGGCACGCGCTGCACCTCGACGCCCCGAACAGCGGACCCGGCGCCGATCAGCGCGGCGTCGAGTACCGGTTCCGGGCCGACCGCGGCGCGTACGGGTCCTGGTTCGTCGACCCCGGCTCGGTGCGCCGCGCCGGACACCCGGCCGCCGACCCGCTCGCCCTCGTCGCCGACGCCGGCCCGACCCTCGGCCTGTCCGGCGAGACCAGCGGCCACCTGGTGCGCGAGATGGCCGCCACCCTCGCCGCCGACGCGCAGATCC
>JBOHCW010000709.1:0-4449 GCA_050725375.1 Actinocrinis sp.
GTCGTGATGGTTGAGCGCGGCCGCCTTCAGCCGGACCGTGGTCCAGCCGTCGGCGGCCACCGGCTCCGGGCGCTCGCCGCTGTCGAGCGCCTTGAGCGGCTCGTCCTTGTCGATCCTCGCTGCATAGACCGCGAACATGCCGCCACCCTACTCATCACTCATCAGGCCCTGCGCATCAGAGGCGTGCGTTACGACGAAGCGCGACAAGGATCACAGACGCGCGACGCCCGCCGCACGAGCCGCCCGCGCCACGGCCGCCTTGACCGCCGGACCGACCCGCGGGTCGAACGGCGACGGGATGACGCACTGCGGCGAGAGCTCGTCCGCGACCACGGCGGCCAGCGCGTCCGCCGCGGCCAGCTTCATCGACTCGGTGATCTGCGAAGCCCGCACGGACAGCGCGCCGGCGAACACGCCCGGGAACGCCAGCACGTTGTTGACCTGGTTCGGGAAGTCCGAGCGGCCGGTGGCGACCACCGCGGCGTACTTGCCCGCCACGTCCGGGTGGATCTCCGGGTTCGGATTCGCCATCGCGGCGATGATGCAGTGCGGCGCCATCGTCGCCACCGCGGACTCGGGCACCGTGCCGGCCGAGACGCCGATGTACACGTCGGCGCCGGCCAGCGCCGATTCCAGGCTGCCGGCCAGGCCCGCCTTGTTGGTGAAGGCGGCCAACTCGCGCTTGATCAGTGTCAGGTCCTCGCGCGTGGCGTCCACGATGCCCTTGGAGTCGGCCACCGCCACGTCGCCGATCCCGGCCTCGACCAGGATCTTCGCGATCGCGATACCCGCCGCTCCGGCGCCGGAGATCACCGCGCGCAGCTCGCCGAGGGTGCGGCCGGTGACCTTCGCCGCGTTGCGCAGCGCGGCGAGCAGCACGATCGCGGTGCCGTGCTGGTCGTCGTGGAAGACCGGGATGTCCAGCCGCTCGCGCAGCCGCTCCTCGATCTCGAAGCAGCGCGGCGCCGAGATGTCCTCCAGGTTGATCCCGCCGAAGGCCGGGGCGAGCCGCACGATCGTCTCGACCAGTTCGTCGGTGTCGGTGCAGTCCAGGCAGATCGGCACCGCGTCCACGCCGCCGAACTGCTTGAACAGGATGGCCTTGCCCTCCATCACGGGCAGGGCGGCCAGCGGGCCGATGTCGCCGAGGCCGAGCACGGCGGTGCCGTCGGTGACCACGGCCACGGTGTTGGACTTCCAGGTGAAGTCGCTCGCCAGCTCGGGGCGCTCGGCGATGGCGGTGCACACGTCGGCCACACCCGGCGTGTAGGCGAGCGCGAGGTCTGCGCGGTCGCGCAGCGGCACCGTGGCGGTGATCGCCAGTTTGCCGCCGCGGTGCAGCGCGAAGACCGGTTCGTCGAAGGGATCGGAGGTATTTGGCTGCCCAGACATCTGAGGAAAACGTCCTTCGGTCGGCTGCGGGAGTCCCCGCGGCGCGCGCCCGGGCCGTGTTCCGAGAGCACCGTGCCCGAAATCGAACACGGTGCTCTGAAACACCGTGCCGAATGACACGGTGTTTCGAGAACGACGCCGCACGCCGCACCGTCGAGGCACCGCGGGATTGGCAGATACGGCCGGCCGCCGAAGCCGCGCGAGGGTTGGGGGACGCGGCCCGCACCGACCGGTAACCGTTGGTGTCCGGTCGCTTTAGTTATTGTGACACCGCCCGGACGGGTTGAGGGTGATCGGACCTGTCCGGCGGGCTCCAGCGGGCTGGGGTGTTCGAACTCTTCTCCGGCCCGCTGCGCAAAACCCTACGCCGATCTTCGGCCGGGGCCCTAGAGAATCGCTAACCGGCTGAAGAGCCCTGCTCAATGTGCAGGTTGCCGTCCATCTGAAAACCGGATGAGATTCGCGAGCGTCGGGAAAACCTCCCTTGCCAAGGCGGTACATAGGCGTACCGTTACGGCAAGCCGACGCGCAAACCACGCGGATCGCGTACCGTATGCGCGCGGCCACCGAACCGCGAACCGCCTTTCCCCCGAATGACACCACCGAGGTCAACGCAGTGGAACTAGCCTCCTACGCGGACCGCGCCGTGCAGCTCGTGAACACGGCCGATCCGTACCGCGACCAGGACCGTCTGACGACGGTCGACGACGCACGGGCACTGCTTTCGAAGCTGGGCGCCTGTGGACGGCTCACCCACGGGGACCTGACGGAACTGCGCTCCCTGCGCCAGCGGCTGCGCATCGTGTTCGACGCGGTGGACACAAGCAATCCGCAGCAGGCCGTGTCAGTGCTCAACCAACTGCTGGAGCAGTACCCGATCCGGCCGCAGATCTCCTCGCACGACGACAGCGACTGGCACCTGCACCTCGCCGAGGGCTCGCCGTCGACGGCCGCCGCGTACGGCGCGAAGGCGTGCATGGGCTTGGCGGTGCAGGCCACCGAGGTGGGCATGGACCGGCTGGGCGTGTGCCAGGCCGCGCCGTGCCGCGACGTGTTCATCGACACCTCGACGAACCGCTCGCGCCGCTACTGCTCAGAGCGGTGCGCGACCCGCGCGAACGTCGCCGCCTACCGGGCTCGTCGCCGCGAGGCCGCGCTCGCCACAGTCGGCGCCAGCGCTTAGAGCGTCCGAGGGATTAACGCACAGCAATACATGAAGGCTCAGTCCGACATCTTCTGTCTGACGTCTGAGGCTGCGTCAACGCCGTGTAAGGCGCTGACGCAGCCTCAGACGTGTGCGCGGCGGCCACAAGCGCGCGACCACGCGGCCGAGAACCAGATCGTCGGCCACGGCGCCGAATTGGCGTGAATCGCCGGGTGCGTACGAATTGTCGGCCAGCAGCCACCATCCGCCGCCCTCACGGCGCGCTATCCGCTTGAGCACGACGCGCTCGGGTTCACGCGGGTCCCGCGCGAGCACCGCGTCGCCCGGCCCGACGGCCGCGCCGTAGCGCACCAGGATCCGGTCGCCGTCGTAGTACGCGGGCACCATCGACGCGCCGGACACCCGCGCCGTGCCCCACGGAACCAGTCCGGTGACGCTGCTCACATCGGGTCCACTGCCCACATCGGACGATGATCCCACGCACGGCGACGGCCCACGGCGCGGAGTAGGCTCGGGACCGAAGCGAATCTTCGAAGACCGAAGGGGTTTCAGAATGGGTATTTTCGCGCCGAAGCTCACCGTGCACGCGCACTGCGACCTTCCTTGTGGCGTCTACGACCCGGCCCAGGCCCGTATCGAGGCCGAGTCCGTCAAGGCGATCCAGGAGAAGTATCAGGCGAACGAGGACCAGGCCTTCCGCACCCGCGCGATCGCCATCAAGGAGCAGCGCGCCGAACTGGTCAAGCACCACCTCGACGTGCTGTGGTCGGACTACTTCAAGGCCCCGCACTTCGAGAAGTACCCGCAGCTCCACACGCTCTTCAACGACGCGGTGAAGCAGGCGGGGGCGTCCGGTGTGAAGGGTTCGAACGACCCGGCGAGCGGCCAGGCGCTGCTCGACCTGATCGCCGAGATCGACAAGATCTTCCGGGAGACCAAGCAGTCTGCCTGACCTGCCTGTTCGGCCTCTGAGACGGCCGGGACCCGGGAACGCGCCCGGGGTCCCGGCCGTTCGGCTGTGTGAGTCGGCCGTGTGGGTCGGCCGTGCAGGAGTGCGGATCCGGCGCTCCGTCCCGCCCGCGCCCACGGCTCCTCGCGCGGCGCAGGTCACAGCGCCGCCGCGCCGTATCAGGACCACGAGGCGACACCGGTCACCCGATGGAGGTACTTTCTACTCACAGCAGGGCCCCGGCTGCATACGATGCGTGCGGTCGGCGCCGCGTTAGCGCCTGGCACGGATGCGGGAGGCACAGTGGACCAGAGTGCGGTTGGAGCGACACAGGCCGCGGCACGGCCCGGCACGGCAGGAGGGGCCACGGCAGTGGAGGAACGCGACTTCGTCGAGGTGCGCATCCCGGCCGTCGGCGCGTATCTGTCCGTGCTGCGCACCGCCACGGCGGGCCTGGCGGCCCGGCTCGACTTCACCCTGGACGAGATCGAGGACCTGCGGATCGCGGTCGACGAGTCCTGCGCGATGCTGCTGCAGAAGGCCGTCGAGGGCAGCAGCCTGACCTGCCGGTTCGACCTGGGCGAGCAGGCCCTGGCGATCACCGTGTCCGCGCCGACCACCGACGGGCGCCCGCCGGCCCGCGACACCTTCGCCTGGACGGTGCTGACCGCGCTGGCCGGCGAGGTGGACGCGGTGACCGCGCAGGACGGCCACACGGTGTCGATCACCATGGTCAAGCGCCGCGACGGCCAGCAGAAGACGGCTCAGTGACTACCGCGCAGACTCCGATCACGCCGGCCCGCGACGCGGACACCGACCAGGCGCGGACGGGCGCCGTGGACCCGGACAAGACGAGCGTGGACACGGCGGACACGGGCGCGGCCGACCCCGACGGCGTCGAGACGGGCGCGCCGCAGGCCGACGGCGCCGCGCCGGCCGAGAC